>CALXYT010000060.1 GCA_944393045.1 uncultured Succinivibrionaceae bacterium
TTTTAGTTTCTGGTATATTTCTTTTTTTTATTTTTATCAATATGCTGATATTCTAATTTAAATATTACTTTTTTCAATAAATTTTTAGTAAATCTCTTAAAAACATGGCATGGCCATCATCAGATGCCAGAACTACTGAAACAGCATTTTTGTCAGAAAAGGCAGGGTTAATTGTTTTAAATGTATTTATTGTCATATGGATAGAATTTATCTGAAAGGTATTAGGTAATAAATAAAATAGGTTCTGGAGTATCTCCAAAACCTATTTAGAATTTGCTGTTGATGTTTAGTTATACTTATTAAGATCAGTATTCTTTCGAACCTTCTCATCACGGTAAAGTTCAAGCAGCAGGGCATACTTCAAATATGAATGCATAGCTGTACTAAGGCTTATAGATAACCCATCAAGCCCACCTAAAAAGCCAAGCTTAAAGAAATACTTTCTAATAAAAGCATTAACCCCATGAAGAATTGGGGAGAAGGAAGAACACTTTTTACCTTTTTGGTACATAATCTTAGCTCCACGGTATGAGAAGTTACGTCCAGTCTTAGCAAAGAGCTGATCTACACTAGGGTAGGTAAAATGAATAATATCAGCATTTAGTTTCTGGTAATTATTTGATACCACACTTGCATGTTCTCGAACTTCTTTAAACTTAATCTTATCGTGATTATATAATCTGATTAACCAATCAGGATACCAGCCACATCTTTTTATCCAACGTGAGCCAATATAATTACGGCGTCTGAAAGCATATCCCTCAAAACTGCTATTAGCTAAATCAAGGTTATTGATAGCCTCAATCATTTCAGGAGTTAATCTTTCATCTGCATCAAGAGAAAGTACCCATTTATTAGTGACATGCTCAAGACAAAGATTCTTTTGTAAACCATCACCAATATAAGGATGAGTTACAACTTTTGCACCACATCGCTCTGCAATGGCACGAGTGTTATCAGTACTATTAGAATCTACCACTACTAATTCATTGCATACTTCTTTTAAATTATTAAGGCACTCTTCAATATTCTTTTCTTCGTTAAAAGTAATAACGATACCTGAAATAGCGTTCTTAGGCATTTTTAATTTCCATAAAGTGATGTTTTATTATGTTGTAAATTTATTTTAATCATTACGAGTTTTTTTGTAAATGGAGAGAAGCTTTTTTTCAAGAAGTAATAAAGAGTATTGAAGATTTTGCGAATAAGGTCATTTACTTGTTAGCACTAATAAAAATCGTTATAATGCGCTCAATTTAGTATAATTTTATATGGTAATACCAAACTATGAGAAAGCCTAAAGCAAGCGCTAAAGGCAAATACTAATTGCAGGAAAAACATCAAAAAGCCTAACTTCATAATTTTTATCCTGCACATGGCATAAAATACATAACGCAAAACACTAATAGTAATAGCAAATTATTAATTTTCAATTTTTTTTGTTACCTTTTAAGCGGTAGGAGCAAGAATGCAAACCAAGACAGATCTCTTAAGGAGATTACGTGATGGAGAGGAACTGGGTGTTTATGATCTAATACGTTTAACATTTGTCTTAAGTATTCCTGCTATTTTAGCGCAGATTTCCACTATTGCCATGCAGTATATCGATGCTGCTATGGTAGGTTCCCTTGGGGCCAATGCTTCTGCATCCATCGGCCTGGTAACATCTACTACTTGGGTTTTTGGTGGGTTATTAACGGCTATTAGTATGGGTTTTTCTGTGCAGATTGCTCATCAGATTGGCGCAAACCAAAATGCTAAAGCTCGTGATATTGTTAGGCAATCATTAACTACGGTAATTACCTTTAGTACGCTCCTTTTAGTAATAGGAGTATGTATTGCTAAATCATTACCTGCCTGGCTTGGTGGTGATGATGCCATTCACCATGATGCCTATATGTATTTTTTAATATTCTCCTTGCGCTTACCGATAATGCAGCTTCGTTACCATGCAAGCAGTATGCTCCGCTGCAGTGGTAATATGCGTGTGCCCAGTATGTTAAATATCATGATGTGCTTGCTTGATATTATCTTTAATATGTTTTTAATATTTAAGAGCGATACTTATACCTTCTTAGGCATTTCCTTTACTCTCCCGGGAGCTGGTCTTGGGGTAACCGGCGCTGCTCTTGGCACCTTTTTAGCGGAGCTTATAGTTTCATTTTTACTACTGCACTTTACGATTTTTAAATCAAAAGAATTAAAATTCTCCTTAGATGAAAAACAAAAAACTCTCAAAGACTATTTACCAAGCACCAATGTTATTAAAAAAGCTTTAAAAATTGCTGTGCCAATTGGTCTTGAGCACGTAATTTTATGTTCTGCCCAGATAGCTGGCACTATGATTGTGGCACCTCTAGGCACTATTGCTATTGCTGCCAATGCCTTTGGTATTATTATTGAAAGTTTATGTTACATGCCTGGCTTTGGGATTGCAGATGCTGCTACTACCTTGGTAGGTCAATCTTTAGGGGCAAAGCGTTATGATTTAACTAAGCGTCTTGCTTGGATGACTGTTGGTACTGGTATTGTGGTTATGAGTATGGCTGGTATTATTATGTATATAACTGCTCCATATATTATGGCTATTATGACTAATGACTCAAGCGTGCAGGCTCTTGCTACTAAGGTTTTACGAATTGAGTGTTATGCCGAGCCATTATATGCTGCATCCATTGTTGCCTATGGCGTCTTTATAGGGGCAACGGATACTTTAATTCCTGCTATTATGAATTTAGCAAGTATTTGGGTGGTAAGAATAACTTTGGCATTATTATTAGCACCACATTTTGGGTTACCAGGCGTTTGGTTAGCAATGGCAATAGAATTAACATTCAGAGGGTTGATTTTTATTGGTAGGTTATATCATGGAGCATGGCTTAATAACTTCATAAAAAAGGGTGGTTAGTAAAGTAAATTACCAAAGTTACATAGCTGCTAAGAACTTGAAATTCTCCAAAATTCTTAGCTAATTTATGTTATACTTGCCTAATTTTAGGCAGAAAGTAAAAAGTCCCAACTTTTAGGATAAAAGCATAATAGAAGCACAAACAGTTCAAGCATATTAGCTATTATTCTAAGTAACATTTGTGCGTATATAAAGGCGAAAAAACAATATGCGTAATACCATTAACGTTGCAACAGCAAGTATCAATACCATACCACTAGATATCAAACACAATGTATCCTTAATTTTAAAGGCTTATAAAGATGCCATAGCTAAAGGAGCTGATATAGTTTTAACTCCTGAGCTTGCAATAACCGGCTATGGTCTTGAGGATATGTTTTATGTTTCAAGTAGTATGAGTAAAATCCCTAAGATTATTAAGGATATTACTAAAGAGCTTGATGAGCATAAGTATTTAGCAGTGGGTTTTCCGTTATTACTTGAAGGCGGGCAGTTATATAACGCAGTAGCACTATTAACCAAAGATAATATTTTAGGGATAGTTGTTAAACAGAATTTAGCACGTACTGGTATTCATTATGAACCAAGATGGTTTACTCCTTGGCAACATGGTTCTGTAATAACACTTAACTTTGCAGGATCTGATGTAAAGGTAGGTGATTTAGTATTTGTCATCGATGGTGTACGTATTGGTTTTGAGATCTGCGAGGATTCCTGGGTCGCAAATCGCCCTGGTAGATCATTATGCAGAAGACTGTGCGATATTATATTAAATCCTTCTGCTTCACATTTCGCGCTTGGAAAAGAAGAAGAGCGTGAGATGTTTATTACTGAAGGTTCTCGTACCTTTGGAGTTATTTATGTTTATACCAACCTTTTAGGGTGCGAGGCTGGTAGAGCTATATACGACGGGCAGATGTTAATTGCCTCAGGTGGTAAGATTGTCGCAAGGAGCAATACATTAAGTTTTAAAGAATATAACGTAATGACTGCTAATTGTGATTTGCGAGTTAATCGCAATGTAAGAGCGCAGTCCAGCATGTTATTAAACATGCATGATGCCTTTGAGGAAGGGGTATGTTTTACTAAATTATCCTTTGCAAGAGAGAACTTAGCTATACCTCTAGCCCAAAGCTTATCAGCTTCCCCTGAAAATCCTTATAAGCAAAGTACTAAAGCGGTAGCTTTAGGGCTTTGGGACTGGATGAGAAAAACTCATACCTCTGGTTTTGCGTTAAGCCTTTCAGGTGGTGCTGATTCTGCTCTTTGCCTGACTTGTGTCTTTTACGCCCAGCTTGAAGCTCTGGCCTCATTAGGTCTTGATGATTATCTAAAAGTTTTACAAAGCTCTAATATCATAATAAGTAAAGATGCCCGAGATAATGCCTTAAAAGATCCGCTTAACTTTATTCGTAATGATGTTATGCCTAAAGTTATGATAACTTTATATCAAGGATCTGAGTATTCAGGGAGCGTAACTTTTAATGCAGCTAAAGATTTAGCAGCCGCAACTGGTGCCTCTCATCATAGCTGGTCAATTGCCAGTTTAGTGAAAGAGTATATTCGTCTTGCAGACTCTTTAACACCTGATAATCCGTTATCATGGGAAAAAGATGATTTAGCACTGCAAAATATTCAGGCCCGTGTCCGTGCTCCTGGTATTTGGTTATTAGCTAATAAGTTTAATAAATTACTCTTAGCCACCTCTAATTTATCAGAGGCATCTGTGGGGTATTGTACCATGGACGGTGATACTTCAGGTGTGCTTTCACCAATAGGGGGCATTGGTAAATCATTAGTTTTAAAGATTAACGAATACATTATGCAAAATGGGTTAATCTTAGAAGAAAATCAAGTTTTTACGCAAAATGTTATTCCATTACCTGCAATGGCAGGTATTGTTGCGCAGGCTCCAACAGCGGAGCTACGTCCTGTTGAGCAGACTGATGAAAAAGATCTTATGCCGTATCCATTACTTGATGAAATAAGATCTATTACCCAGAACATGCATTATACCCCAAAAGAGGTCTTTATTGAACTTTTAAGGGGCAGATTTGCTCTAAACTTTAGTAAGCAATTTATATTAGATGCTCTAAGACGATATTATCGTCTATATTGTCGCAATCAATGGAAACGAGAACGTATTGCCTGCTCATTTCATATTGAACGCGATAGTGCAGATCCAAAGACTTTTAGAAGATTTCCGGTATTATCTTCTGCCTTAGCAGAAGAAATGCAGGAACTTAATGAATATGCAAAGGAATTAGGTCTTGAGTAGAATAAATCCCTTAAAACTATTAGTTGCATCATGCGCAGTAGCTGCCACAACAATATTGTTAAGTGGTTGCACGCAACTTGCTGCCGTTGCTATTTCCTCTAATCCCGAGGTTGATATCTCAAGAATCAGTAAAGCGCAAAGTTACGGCTATATTGCTCGTTTTGAAGAGTTAAAAAATCCTGGTCAAGGAGATTTTAGTAAGATTAAGGAATTATCCTTAGTTCGTACTAGAGATGCTATTACTATTAGAGCAGTGGTTGAACATAATTCCACTTCAAAAAGTTACTTTAGAATTTTTGAGGTTCCAGGCTCCAATCTTTATTTGGTAGAGATTGAGGTTTTTAATGCTGATAATGGTCTTGTAGGCTCCTTGGCTTATAGCTTTAGTAATGCTAAAGACTTATATGGCTCTATTGCTATCTTTAACGATATGCCAGTAAATAAACTGGTAGATTATTTGGTATCATTTAGATCTGATGAATGCAGAGAAGTAAATTATGTAGCTTTTAATGATATTGAGTTTGTTGAAAAGTGTCATATTAATGAAGGAACTTACAAGGTAGAGAAATGGGTAAGTTTTGATGATGGGTTGTATTTCCCGAAAGTATTTTCCTTTACTAATGGCTGGGGTAATAAAATAACGCTTAGCACCATTATGGCAAGGGAAATTAGTAAAGCTAAACTTGAGAAAATTACAACTAAGCTAAATCAAACAGTAATCCCCGAATTTGCAGAAAAAATAAAGGCAAACTTAATTGAAAAAGTTATAAACCCTCACGATGCCAGAACAAAGATAAATGCTCTAGTAAACCAGGAGGTTCTCCCTGGTATGGAGATAAATCCTAATATTGAAATTGAGGATATGAGTGAGGAAATGACAAAAGGTCAGTAACCAATACAAGAACAGTCAAAACCACACTAATAGGCATAAGTCACCTTTCTGCTTATGCCTGATTTATCTCAAGAAGCACATATAAGCAACTCAGAGCAAGAATCTTTTTTTCTGAAAATTTTTATAAATCTAATAAAACCACCTTCCAAAAAGCAAAAAAGTTACAAATAATAAGTAAAATAATTCGCATTTTTGACAACGTTTGCATTTTGTATACTAAATACTTAAAAAAATATGATAGAGTATAAGAAATAGGTATTTGTAATTTTGGATTTATTATGGTCATACAATACGAAACTTCTTTTGGTAATTGCAAACATTTAGGGGCTACAATTGAAGATGGGGGCGTAAATTTTGCGGTTTGGTGTCCTATGGCAAGTGCCATGGAACTATTATTATTTAAAGATGTAGATGATATAAATCCTACTGTTATTGAATTATCAACCAGAGATTATCGAAGTTCTTATTACTGGCATGTTTTTGTGCATGGCGTAAAAGATGGGCAGTTATATGGCTGGCGTGTTAAAGAATTGGTAAAGCATACGCCTGGTTTTTTATTTGATCCTCAAAAAGTACTTATTGATCCTTATGCTCGCCGTATAGTTTTTCCAAAAAATTACAACAGAACTTATGGCTGTTATGTTGGTTCTAACTTGAATTTCTGCGCAAAGAGCGTGGTAATTGATATTAATAAATACGATTGGGAAGATGATACCTCACCACACATTCCATTAAGCAGTAACGTTATTTATGAAATGCATGTGGCTGGTTTTACTAAGGATAAAACCTGTAAGATCGATGAAAAAATTCGTGGCACCTACCGTGGCGTTATTGAAAAAATCCCTCACCTGGTAGATTTAGGTATTAACGCTGTTGAATTACTGCCGGTTTTTCAGTTTGATAAAAATGATGCTCTGCCGGGTAAAAAGAATTACTGGGGTTATAGCCCGATGTCATTCTTTGCTATACATGCCGATTATTCATCTAATCAAGATATCTACGGACCATTAGATGAATTCAGAGATATGGTTAAAGCTTTTCATAAAGCAGGTATTGAGGTCTTTTTGGATGTGGTTTATAACCATACCTCAGAAGGTGACCATCAAGGTCCTATGTACTGTTTTAAAGGCTTTGATAATCCAAGCTACTATATCCTGGATGAAAATCATCGTTATAAGAATTACGCAGGTTGCGGTAATACCATAAATGCCAGTAATCCAATGGTTAAGCGTTTAATAAATGATAGCTTACACTTTTGGGCGGAGGATATGCATATAGATGGCTTTAGATTTGATTTAGCATGTATTTTATCAAGAGCATCTAATGGTGAACCGTTAAGTGACCCGCCAACGACTTTAGCAATAGACTCTGATTATAAACTTGCTGATACCAAGCTTATTGCCGAACCTTGGGATGCTGGTGGTTTATATCAAGTAGGTAGAATGGCAGGGGCTAAATGGCGTGAATGGAATGGGCAGTTTAGAGATGATTTACGCTGTTTCTTGCGTGGTGATAATAATATGATTAACAAGTTTGTTAATCGTATTTTAGGTAGTCCTGACATTTACCATTCCGATAAATCAGATCCTCAAAAGAGTGTTAACTTTGTAACATGCCATGATGGTTTCACATTATGGGATTTGGTATCTTATAATCAGAAGCATAACTTAGCTAATGGGGAACAGAACCGTGATGGTAATGATGCCAACTTTAGCTCAAATTATGGGGTAGAGGGCGAGACTACTGATGCTAAAATCAATAAATTAAGACTTCGTCAGGCAAAGAATTTTATGCTCTTAAATCTTTTTGCTATGGGCACACCTATGATTTTGATGGGTGATGAAATCTTAAGAACGCAACATGGTAATAATAATGCTTACTGCCAGGATAATGAGTTAAGTTACCTTAAATGGCAAATCACCCCAATGCAGCGTGAAATGTATAACTTTACTAAATCTCTGTTAAGTTATCGCGTATCACGCGGGCGTATGACCTTTAAGTCTATGTACTCTTTAGCTGATGCGATAAAAGAAAACCGTGTTATTTGGCATGGTGTCGAGCCTGATAAACCTGACTGGTCTGATACTTCCCACTCCATAGGTATGACTGTATATTCTGATAGCCATAACGCTTATTACTATATGTTCGTTAATGCTTATTGGGAAGGATTACATATAAAAATACCAAATGTCCCAAAATCTCCTCATCAGAAATGGCTGCGAGTCGTAGATACCTCTTTACCTCCTCCTGAAGATGTACATGCAGATGCTAAAGCTTTACCTGAAATTGGGCATTTTTATTACATTCAGTCAAGATCAATCCTGGTTCTGGTAGCTCCTTGCGAATAACAAACTATCCCCCAGAAAGTAAAATTCCACTAATACAATCGGGGGATTTTTTTGCTTGATTTTTTACTCTTTTAAAGTTTTTTGCTGCTTAAAAAAGACTAAAAAACTAAATATCCCAAAATCCCATTTAGAGTGTATGACTAAAGACAAGATTAATGTCACATTCCCTCCGAAAACAGCCATAAAAAACTCACCATAAGCCCAAGACTATAACTTAAAACCATCCCCAAAAAGCAATACCTTCCAATTTCCCAAAAACATTCTTTTTTCTTAAACCCAGGTCTGTTTTTTATAGTAAATGTATGACAATGTAATACATTTGAGATATAATATAGGTATTGGAGGTTTTTAATGGAAACAAATTCTTTAGTTCAGGCACGCACACCAACAAAATTAAAAACAGAGGCTAATGTAATCTTAGATAAGCTGGGATTAAATATGTCAACTTATATCAACATGGCCTTAAGTCAGTTAGTTATACAAGGTGGCATACCGTTTAGCGTTAAAGTTAAACCATATGGTAATGATGAGATTTTACAAGAGGTACAAACCACTTTAAGTCTGGAAGGTTTAGATTTAGATTGTGCAGATCTTAAAGATTTACAAGATTATCAATTGGGAGTGATTAGTGGTGATGATCTCCGAGCAAAGTACATTAAAGAAGCCACAAGATAACGAGTTTGATCCGGTATATTGTTATCCAGGCTTAGATGTTCTTAAGAATAAATTGAATATCAGGGATCGTAATAAGCTTCGTATCATAGAACGCAAGCTCACCATGTTGCGTTTATTGGATTTAATCCAGAATCCTCTTATTGGTAAATTTGATTTAGAGCATCTTAAAGCCATTCATAAGTATATTTTTCAGGATATCTACACCTGGGCAGGGGAGCTAAGAACTGTTGATATAGGTAAAGGCAACATGTTTTGTCATGTAGCCTATATCGAATATCAGGCCAGCACTTTATTTAATCGCTTAAAACAAGAAAACTATCTCCGTGGTTTATCTAGAGAAGCTTTTGCTAAAAGAGCCGCTTTTTATCTGGCTGAAATTAATGCCCTTCATCCATTTAGAGAGGGTAATGGCAGAGCGCAAAGAGAGTTTATTCGCACACTTGCCCTGGTTAATGGCTTTACATTACGTTTTGTGAATATTTCCCCTAATAGAATGCTTTATGCCTGCGTAGAATCTTTTATGTGCAATTATGACCCGCTTGAAGATATTATTTTAGAGTGTTTATCATAACCTAAGCCCAATAACTCCCTGTAAAACCATGCCCCAAATATCCTAAAATCATTACGCAAACCTCATAAATCTCCACCTGAAGTACCTGAAACCACATGAAAAACACTTTCATAAGAACTCTGCAATTAGTTTTTTTAAGCCAAAAACAGAGTTAAAACCTATCTGCACTAATAAGTTTTTAGTGATCAAGTTTACAAAAAACATATAACATAAAAAAATCATAAAAAATACCTTATAAGCTTTATGACATAAGGGATATAAGGTTTTAAGAATTTCTAAAAAAGTAAGTTTTTTACCTGATTTTAGTTAAAGTTTTACCGCTCCTATGTCGCTAAATAAGTATCAATATTATCGATATATATAGTGATTAAGTAGAGGATAAGATTATGGCTCTTTTTGTAAATACCAATACTTCTTCCATAAATGCAAGAAGGCAACTGGCAAATTCAACTAATAAATTAGACACCTCATATGAACGCTTAGCATCAGGTCTGCGTATCAATAGTGCAAAGGACGATGCGGCTGGGCTTCAAATCTCTAACCGTTTAACCTCTCAGATTAACGGTTTAGAGCAGGGTAA
>CALXYT010000061.1 GCA_944393045.1 uncultured Succinivibrionaceae bacterium
TTGTAAGACCTACAAAAGTAGGCTAGATTTGTTGATACTAGAAACCCCCGCATTTATGCGTGGGGAGTATGTCATTACTATTGTCTACTTGGTTTTTGCATTATTTAAGTATATGTTTACTTTCTTTGCGTTGCCTTTAATAGTTACCTCCAAACTTCCTGCCTGTCAGGCTTTATGGTTAAGTTTTAAGGCTTTTAATAAAAACTGGCTCGCTATAACCATGTTTGGCTTTTGGTATTTAATAGTAGCAGTAATATTCTTTGCTTTCTCTTTTTTACCATTTTATGTACTGCAAGTACTAGGACTTATTCCTTCTATTACCTTAACAATGATTGCTTTACTTTTTTTAATGGTGCTACATATCATTATTGAGTTTAATGCCACCAAAAGCGTGTTTTGGTATAAAGCTGTAGAGATTGCCAAGAATAAAGATAAGGTTTAATAGAATAATAAAAATTAAAGGGAAATAACAAACAAGGTAACCCAGGCTCCCCAAACGCATGCCCACAAGAGATTGAAATAAAAACTTAAGCTTGCCTGGGCCTTGTTTTACCACTATAACCTCTACAGCTGATTCTGTCATCCCCTATGTATCTGTTACCAATCATTGTCCTTGCCTTTAAACTATTAAAATTCTTGAAGAGTTAAAGTGGATATATAAAATATGGTGTGGCCGTTTTTAATTGCTTGTTTTTTAAGCAGGAAAATGTCATTTTTTTAGAAAAAACGTTCATAACTCGGCATAAATCACGAAATTATCATTTCTTCTCAAAATTTTTGCTAATAGGTGTGTAATATAGTATATAACTGTAAGACTTTTATTTGCAAAAAAATGAGTGGCTCTTTTTATTTGCTCAATTTAATAAAGTAAAGCTAAAAGTACCTTAGTTTCATAATAACAATAAATAACAATTAAAATTACTAATGTCGATAAAATTGCAAATATTGATAAAAAGCAATAATAACAATAATAACTACTTAAAAATAAACTTTAAGAAAAAACATAATAATAACCAAGAGCAATAACCATATAAAAAATAATTAACAATAGACAAAACCCAAAAACTAACAGCCAAAGCTTTTAAGGTATTGGTCTTAAAGCTAGCCGGTCGATAAGATTCATGATTATAACTATAAAAATGCAACTAGCTTCAATCGTAATGCGATACCAAGTATTAGTTATTGCCTAAATATGACGGATACGATTAAAGTATTTTAAGCTATATGAGATTTGTAAAAAATATAATTAGGGTGTCATTGTTTACAATGATGCTTCTCAGTGCAGGTGCTGTAAAAGATGCGCAGGCAGTGTCGATGATAACAGGAGAGCATGTTAATCGCCATGGTGATTTGCCAGTAATTTTAGAGCATCAGTCATTACGTGTGCTTGTTGCATTTGATAATGTTAGTTTCTTTATGAATAAAGGCATTCAAGATGGTCTTTATGTAGAGTTAATGAAACGCTTTAAGCAATTCCTAGTAAATAAATACCCTCAAGCAAAAGGTTTGAAAATTTACTTTATCCCTGTTCCTCAAGATAAGATGACCTATATGATATCTCAAGGATATGGCGATATAGCAGTAGGTCTTTCACCAACTAAGAACGATAAACGTTTTGTGGATTTTTCAATTCCGGAGAAGTTATGGCTTAAAGAAATTGCAGTTATTAAAAAAGGGGCCAAACCAATAAAGCGTCTTGAAGATTTTGCAGGGCGTTTCTTCTGGGTACGCCAGAACTCAAGCTATTATGAAAGCTTAAAAAATCTTAATGCTTATTTAAATGCTATGAAGTTAAAGCCTGTAACTATCATAAAAGCAGAAGAGTTTTTAACGGATGCTGATTTAGTTGATATGGTAGCAAAAGGGGAGATTGTAGCAACAATTGTAGATAATAGCCGTCTTACCGTATGGCGTAGATTATTTGGTAATGTTGAGTTTATCGATAATGTACCACTTAAAGTAAATAGTACCTTAGCTTGGGGGATGCGCCATGAGTCAAAAGAATTATATCGTGCAGTAAATAAATTCTTGCATAAGTATCGTGATGGCACCCCCTTGGGTAAACCAATATATGACCGTTATATGCGTACAAGAACAACTATGCAATCACGTATGGCCAGACGCTCAAGTGAATGGTTAGGTATTAGTGCAGATGATTTTACCAGATACGCAAAAATCTTTAAAAAATATGGTAATAAATTTGATATCGACTGGATCCTTCTTATGGCTCAGGGTTATCAAGAATCAACTTTAAATCCTCATGCAAGATCTAATCGAGGAGCTGTGGGAATTATGCAGGTATTACCATCAACTGCCAATGAATGGTATATCAATATAAATAGCATTCATCAAGTCGATAATAATGTCCATGCAGGCACTAAATATATGCGTTTTATTATTGATTATTACTTTAACGATGAGAATATTGCCTCAAGTGAAAAGATTCTCTTTGCCCTTGCTGCGTATAACTGTGGCCCAAACCGAATACGTAAATACCAAAAAGAAGCATCATTACAAGGCTTAGATCCTAATAAGTGGTTTGAGAATGTCGAAAAAATTGCCATGGAGCATAATGCTTTTGAGACAGTAAAGTATGTACGCAATATTTCATCGTTGTATATTTCGTATCAAAACACTTATACCCTGCAGCAGCAAAAGGATAATAAAAGAAGAGTTACTAAAGATTTGCCCCCTAAAAAAAGGGAAGCTACCAGAGCTAATGCAAAAGCAAACACCAAAGACAAAAAGTAACTTATACTGCTACCATCTTAAAATGGTTATTTACTAAGCGCTCAGCAAAATAGTAAATAGCTATTTGGCTACTTACTATAAAGTAGGCAATGCTGATAGCTAAAAAATCATGTTCTTGCAGTAAATTTAAGTTATCTAAACTCATGCCCATCTCAAAATACGTACTATGTAGTATAAACCCGCCAAGGTTTATGATGAGTGTTGAGAGAATGTGTAAAAAGAATACATCTAATAAAATAAAAAAGACTATATGCCCAATATTAAAACCTATGCTCTTAAATGCCTTTTTTACTGCTAAAGCAGGGGCAAACTCAAACCTAACCATTAAAAGATTTGTAATAGCACTAAACATTCCCCCAAAAACTAACCAGGTGGTTAATACTATAAAAAATAGTAACCGGTAAATATAATTTACGTTCTCTCTAGGAGTTGAAACAGCAGATTCAGCAACAACATCTTCTTTTAGCTTATCGTCATTCCCGGCTTTGCTCAAATCATTATAAGTTGCTGCCTCGATTACATCACCGATGTCATCACCAGTACCAACATCAGCCCCTTGAACAATAGCTTTCTCATTAGCACTACCATTACCTAAAACAGATGCCTCCAGGTTATTACCACTACGGTTATTCTTATTTTCTTTACCTAAAGATTGATTGCCGTATTGGGCCGGATTTTTAACTTTAAACCCTTTAGAGTTTCTATCAATCTCTTTTAAAAAAGAGGCTGCTAAATCCTTATTACCAAAATATCTGCCTCTGGTATACGCAGCTGCACTTACTGAATCTTCAGGTACGGGCTCTTTAGATATTAACTCTTCTGTTAAATCCTGTTTATTCTTATCTTCCACTTTTTTCAGGGAATTTGGTATTGGAGCCAGGAGCTTGGCAATGGCCTCATCTATCTTTTTGTTATCGTTATTACGATTATCATCAAGATTGATATTACCAGCATCACTACCGCTGTCATTGGCACCGGTAGTTCCGAATCTTTCATTGCTGACTACCATTACTCTTTTTAAAGTTTCAGATTTTGCTGTGCGATGCCTTAAAAACTCATCTAAAGTTAATGCTTTATTATTATCTTTACAAATATCTAAAGCTCTGCATAGATAATTACTTTCAATCCCAAAAGTTTTTGGAGTTAGGGCGTACATTAGTAAAAAAAGGATTAGTGCAGGGATAAAGCTTATGGCATATATTAAAAAGAGGCCTTTATTATTCGGATTACGATTATTTTTATTACTGTTGCGATTATCAGATTCGTTATCCCTGCAGTTTTGAATATCCAAACCAGAAATATCTTTTTTATTACTTAAAAGGGCGAAGCTGAGAGGTAAAAAGCATAGCGTTACAGCCCCTAAAATACTTTTAAAGCAGGCTTTTAAAAAGAGTAATGGCGAATGAATGATGCTACTTCCCCCAAAAATCACATAACGCAAGCTTATTAGAATTTGAGAGAAATTAAGATTCCCATTATGAGGATTTAGAGCTAATTCATCAAAGTGTTCAGTAACTTTGTGGTTTAAAGCTGATGGTTTATGATTATCTGTGGTATTTACGGTAGATGCTTGTTTTTTGGGGGTGTTTTTTACAGTGGATGAGGTCATTACATTTAATTAAAGTAAAGATAATAAAGATGCAAACAGAATTAAACAATAAAGGCAACCTAAAAAAATCAGGCAATTATACCATAGGAGCACTTTCTTAGAAAGTTCGTAATTTAAGCAATTAACTCTCTCTTTACAATTTTAAATGTAATTTACCTTAAAAATATTGTAGGATCGCAGAAAGTAAAGGTGTAAAAAATATTATACAGTGTATATAAATACAGTAAAGAACACAATGAAAAACAAAACACCCAAGAATAAAGCTTAAAAACTAAAAACAACTAAAAGTAACATAAATCAGGTATTCAGGTAATAGTAATATATGGGACCTTTTGTGAAATGGGCAGGTGGTAAAACACAGCTGTTAGATGCTCTAAGAGACAATATGCCAGAAAGTTTTAACACCTATTACGAACCATTCGTAGGAGCTGGTGCTTTTTTATTAAGCCTAACTCCAGATATCGCTATTATTAATGATATCAATGAAGAGCTTATAAATGTTTATCTTAAACTAAAAGACAATACCCAGGAGCTAATCGATTTAATTGAAAGTTTTGACAAAGAAATTTGTAATAAAGAATATTACCTGGCAAAACGTGACTGCTATAACCAAAAAATCACCCATCATATTTTAGATATCGAAACAGCTGCTCTTATGATCTGGCTTAATAAACACTGCTTTAATGGTCTGTACCGAGTAAACAGTAAAGGGCTTTTCAATGTTCCTTACAATAACAGAAAAGCCGGAAGCTCCATAGATCCAAATAACCTTAAAGCAATTGGTGAATATTTAAATAAAGCTAAGGTAAAAATCCTGGCAGGGGATTTTGCAAAGGCATGTGAAAGTGCCAAAAAAGATGATTTTGTGTACTTTGATTCTCCGTATATTCCTCAAAGTGATACCGCAAACTTTACTGATTACACTAAAACTGGTTTCTCTTATGAAGAACACCTCAGACTTTCCGTGCTTTTTAAAGAGTTAAGTGCTAAAGGTGTAAAGCTAATGCTCAGCAATAATGATGTACCACTGGTTCATGAGCTTTATCAGGGATTTAATATTAAATCCTTAGAGGTCAGACGCAATATAAACCGCAATGCCAATAACCGCAAAGGGCAAGAGGTAATTATTACCAATTACTAAAATCATCTTATATTTTTTTAGGATTTTGCATTTCTTTTTACAGTCTTCTTCTTTTAGCTCTTATGTACTCCTTTATTTTCTTATATCTCTTACATATTATTTCACCATACTTACTCCCTTAAGGACATTACAGGGTGATTTTTTAGAAAAATTGACGAGGTATTTGACTTTTTTATTACACTATCTTATATTTTTATTATTAAAATAAACTGTCGGAGTGCTTTTTAAGGCTGAGATCATTATTTAATGAAATCCGCACACCTGATCAAGGTAATGCTTGCGCAGGGAACAGATTAAAACAGTTAATCTATTTCCATTTATAACTAAAAGTCTTGCGGTATAAACTTTTACTGTTACTTTTAGGTATAAAGACCTCTGTACCATTGTGCTACTATTGAAAGTTTCTAAACTTAAGTTTTTAAGCAGGCATTAAGTTAGGTTCAAGGCATTCCTGAAGTTTATTGTTATAAAAAGATATATTTATCGCAATAAATAGGAATTAAGCATGACCATAAATGAGACTTTGTATCAGGCACGTGAGAAGGCTAGACTTGAGGCTATGGGGAGATTAAAAAACCTTCAAAGCCATGAATACCCAAATTCCCACAGATCTTATATCGATTTACCAAATATTGATGCAAAAGTAAGTGCTCGCACAATTTCACTTACTAATGGTGAAAAGCTTGATTTATACGATACCTCAGGCATTTACGGTGATAAAAACGCCAATATTGATGTTACAAAAGGTGCTCCGTTAATAAGAGAAAAGTGGCTCTCGCAAAGAACTGATTTAAAAGCATATGATAAAGAGCTGCCTGAATCTGAGGTAAAATCTAAAAAAATCACCCGAGTTGGCACTGGTAAAATTACCCAGTTATTTTTAGCTATGCAAGGGATTGTTACTCCTGAAATGGAATATATTGCCGCTCGTGAGAATATTGGTGCCGATAAGCCTTACTTTACAGGTGAAATGGTTCGCAAGGAAGTGGCAGAAGGTCGTGCGGTTATTCCTGCTAATATCAACCACCCAGAAGCTGAGCCTATGATTATAGGCAAGGCTTTTAAAGTAAAAATAAATTCTAATATAGGCAATTCAGCTATTTCATCCTCTATTGAGGAAGAAGTTGAGAAAATGGTATTCTCAACAATCTATGGTGCAGATACCGTAATGGATTTAAGCACCGGTAAAAACATTCATGAAACTCGTGAATGGATATTACGTAATTCCCCGGTACCAATTGGAACAGTGCCTCTTTATCAGGCTCTTGAAAAAGTTAATGGTGTTGCTGAAGATTTAAGTTTTAAGGTATTTAAAGAAACACTTATTGAGCAAGCACTCCAAGGCGTTGATTACTTTACTATTCATGCTGGGTTACTTCATGAATTTGTGTATTTAGCCGCATCTCGCTTAACTGGTATTGTATCTCGTGGTGGCTCTATTATGGCTAAGTGGTGCCTAGCGCATAATGAGGAGAATTTCTTATACACCCACTTTGAGGAAATTTGTGATATTTGCGCAAAGTTTGATGTAGCAATTTCTTTAGGTGATGGCCTTCGTCCAGGTTCTATATATGATGCTAATGATTTAGCGCAAATCAGTGAATTAAAGGTCCTTGGTGAGCTTGCCGCAGTTGCCTGGAGTAAGGGCGTACAGGTTTTAATTGAGGGGCCTGGTCACATACCGCTAAATAGAATCAAAGAGAACATGGATTTAGAAATCGAGCATTGTCATAACGCTCCATTTTATACCTTAGGTCCGATTGTTACCGATATTGCCCCAGGGTATGATCATTTTACCTCAGGCATTGGTGCTGCCTTAATTGGTTACTATGGCACTTCAATGCTTTGTTATGTTACCCCAAAAGAGCATTTGGGACTTCCAAAGCGTGATGATGTAAAGGAAGGTTTAATGGCCTATAAAATTGCTGCTCATGCTGCAGATTTAGCTAAAGGTCATCCTGGTGCTATTGCCTGGGATAATGCTATGAGTAAGGCACGTTTTGAGTTTAGATGGAAAGATCAGTTCGCACTGGGTATCAATCCGGAACTTGCAAAAAGATATCACGATGAAGATCTTCCTGATGAATGTCATTTAAAAGCAGATTTTTGTTCAATGTGTGGCCCAAAATTCTGTTCTATGCGTATTAGTAAAGAAATTAAAGCACTTGATTTAACAAAAAGACCAGTAAATCGAGTATCAAATGAACAATTGGCAGCTGAACTTTCAAAAAAATAAAATATGTAGTTAGAGGATAATTAAGTAAATGGTATATGGTATTTTAAGTATTGCAGGAACAGATGCTAATGGTTCAGCAGGTCTGTTACTTGATAATTTGGTTATTCAAGACCTTAAAATGTGTGCTTTTGGGGTAGTAACAGCAGTTACCGCTCAAGATAAAGACCAGGTTTACTGCGTTGTTTCAGTAGATGAAGATTTATTTAATGATCAGCTTTGTTCAGTATTATCAAATAATAAAATCTCAGGTGTTAAAATTGGTTTAATACCTAATAATAAAATAGTAAAACTTATTGCCAATTTCTTAAAAGAATTACGAGAAAATCCTGAAACTAAAAATATTCCAGTAGTATGGGATCCAGTTGGTTCTGCTAGTGCCCCAAATGGTGAGTGCTTAACTAAAGTCGATTTTAAGAAGGCGTGTAAAAAATTATTGCCATATGTAACGGTAGTTACTCCAAATCTGGTTGAAGCATCTAAGATTTCAGGGATAGAGGTTAACGCATCAGGTTCTGAGAATTATTTGAAGACTTTAAAAGAAATGGCTAAATTCTTTAAAAAGTCAGGCGCAAAAAATGTCATCATTAAAGGTGGTCATTTATTAGATTACTCCGCCCAAATGGGGAGAGAGCGTTATACCTGGGGCGTACTTGATTATCTGGAAACTCAGGACTCTAAAGAACCTTTTTACTTTATCCATAAGAGAATTGGGCAAAAGTCTCCTTGTAAAGTACATGGCACAGGTTGTGCGTTCTCAAGTGCCTTATGTACATTCTTATCATATGGTTATAACGTTGAGGATGCTCTTACTCAAACTAAAGCTTATATAACAAGAGCAATTACCGATGCTATTGGCACTGAAGGATATAAATATATTCGCATGCAGGTTATGCAGAATATTCAGTTCCAGGATTATCCGCTAATGGGGCGTTCTAAGTATATTTTTCCTGCTGCTGAATTCAATCGTGATGATGACGGCTTTGATAAACTTATCAGACCTTTAGGTTTTTATGTCATAGCTGATAGCTCAGCTTGGATTGAGCGCTTGTGTAAAGCTGGCGTGAAAACCATGCAGCTACGTATTAAGAAACCAAAATCTCAAGAGTTTTTAGAGGAAGAAATCATAAAGTCCGTTGAAATAGCTAAAAAATATGATGTGCAGTTATTTATCAATGATTACTGGGAATTAGCTATTAAGCATAAAGCTTACGGCGTACATTTAGGGCAGGATGATATAGATTATGAGAACTTGTTAGCTATTAAGATTGCAGGGCTTAGATTAGGTATTTCCACTCATGGTTATGCAGAAATTGCTCGAGCAATGTTAATTAAGCCTAGTTACATTGCCCTTGGGCATATCTTCCCAACCCAAACTAAAGAAATGCCATCAAATCCTCAGGGAACAGGCCGCTTGGCAAGATACGTAAAGTTACTTGAGAATAATTTTGAGTTAGTAGCAATTGGTGGTATTAAGCTTAATAATGTAGAAAGTGTATTAGGAACTGGTATTAAGTCAGTAGCAGTAATAACTGCAATTACTAAAGATCCAGATCCTGAGGCAGCAATTAAGGAATGGCAATATGCACTTACAAACGGCAGACTTAGTGAAAATGCGGCAAACGCGCTTTTACAAACAGAAGTTAAGCCAGAGTAATCTTGCTAAAGCTAGAGTTTTAGTGATTGGGGCAGGTGGCGTTGGTTCCCCGTTAATAACTTATCTATCCCGTAGTGGTTTAGGTAATCTTGATATTGCTGATGGCGATACGGTAAGTTTATCTAATATCTACCGCCAGATTATGTTTGGTGAGAGTGATGTTGGGCTAAATAAAGCACAGGTTTGCGCAAGGAATATAAAACAGAATATTAGCATCATAAAGGTTAATACTCATCCATGTTTGACAAGCATCGATGATTATATGAAGTTAGGAACTTTTGATATGATAATCGATTGCACTGATAATTTTGAGTCGATGCTTAGAAGTAATAAGTATGCCATTGCCACAAAAACAAGATTTTTAGCGGGGTCCTGCGAAGGAGAAGAAGGGCAGGTTTTTTATTATGATTATAGAGCCCCTCAGACTTTAGAAAAGCACGGCTGCCTGCAATGTTTTTTTAATAAAGAAGTACCAAAAAAAGAAGAAGTAAATTATGTGCTCGGACCAGTGGCAGGGATAGTAGGTTGTTATTTAGCCAAAGAAGTACTAAAACTTCTTGGCGATGAAAATTATCAAAGGTCATCATTTGTCTCATTTATCTTTGGTAATGCAATTAGAGAGTTTATTCCCCAGGCGGCAGGAAACTGTCAGCATTTACCAAACCCAGCCGTAAAGCCCCCTAGCTTTAGCTATGGGGATATAAGCAGATATTGATCCTAGTTTTGGAGTGATGAAATTTATAAAAACAGCAAAAGGCAGAAGTAGCAGAATTTTAAGAG
>CALXYT010000062.1 GCA_944393045.1 uncultured Succinivibrionaceae bacterium
AAATAATACAATAGATTTTAAATTTTTTGAGAATGCCTTATATCCCCATAGCTAAAGCTAAGGGCTTTACGGCTGGGTTTGGTAAAACCATTGTTTCTTCTCATGATTCTTCCCTTTATGTTAGTTGCTTAAATTTATAGTTGTTTTAATCTTTTTTATAGTGATGTTGTTATTATTGTTATCGTGGTATTTTTGTGATAAACATCATAAAACCCACGAATCTTATTGTAGATCAAAAAATTAAGCTATGGATCACAAATAAGTACTTTTTTTAAATTTTTACAAAAAAAATAATAAAAATTTACAAAAAACTTTTTTACAAAAAAATTAAGGATATCAAGGAGTTTTAAGGTGATTTTTTTAAGAGAAAAGGAGCTTTTTACTGAAAAGTACCATGATTTTTTAAATGTCTGGTTGTGGTGCATTTTCCGGAAAAAAACTGTTGATATGTACCCTGTTTTAGGGCAAAAATTTTAATGAATTTTTCAGTGAAGATATGGAGGACAGTTGGGAGTATTTTTTAGGTTTGGATTTTAGTTTTGAATTCGGTAAGATTGAAATTGTGAGAATGTTAAAAATGGGGATGTTTTCTTTGTGGGCAGTTTCTTTTTAAACCTAGAAAGGAGGTTCCTCTCCTTTCTAGGTTTTTAGGTCTTTATTAAACTACTGGAGTAAATACTTCAAAGTATGCCTGAGCGTGAGCACATGCTGGACATACCTTAGGAGCATCAGTACCTTCGTGTAGGTAACCGCAGTTACGGCAACGCCATACTACCTTATCACCACGCTTAAATACCTTACCTTCCATTAAATTAGTGTAAAGAGTGTTATAACGTTCTTCGTGCCCCTTTTCAGCTACACATACTGCATCAAAAACTGCTGCAATTGCTGGGAAACCTTCTTCACGAGCAATCTTAGCAAATTCAGGATACATCTGAGCCCATTCTTCATGCTCACCACTAGCTGCAGCTTTAAGGTTTTCTAATGTAGTACCAATAACACCAGCAGGGAAAGATGCAGTAATTTCAAGACAACCACCTTCAAGGAACTTGAAAAAACGTTCAGCGTGTTCCTTTTCTTGTTGTGCAGTTTCTGCAAAAATTTCACTTATCTGTACTAATCCTTCTTGCTTTGCTTTTGAAGCAAAATAGGTATAACGATTACGAGCCTGAGACTCACCTGCAAAAGCCTTTAAAAGGTTTGCTTCTGTTTTTGTTCCTTTAATGCTTGCCATTTGATAATTTTTCCTTATAAGTTGATTTCGAATTAACACTGATATTACTCAAATAGTCTAACAAGAAATAACCATTAAGTAATAAGTCATTATAACTAATATAAAATATAAAACCTTAAAAAACTAGCCTTATTTTTCTTATTAGTGAAACAGTTATCGTTGTAAATAGCAATATGTAACAAAATCATGTAATTTTCACAAGGGGAATTTTTTATAAAAACCTTTTCGACTAAACTGAAAGTAAACCTTGGTCTTTAAATTTTAAGAAGTTTTTAGAAAATCCCCCTCCCCTAAAAGCTCCTAAAAAAATCTCCTTAAAAGCACTTTAAATATATTCACCTTAAAAAATCTCAGGTAAAAAGTTATAAAAATTGTCATATTAAAATAAGCTTGCTTTGCTTGGCTAATCCTGGCTTCAGTATAAACTTGGAAAATACGGGAGGTTTTCATGGGAGGTTGGATTTGCTGAAAATTAAGCTTATAAATCGCTAGCAATTAACTTACTAAAAATAGCTTGTGAAGAAGAGGTTATGATTGTTTTTGGGGGTGGTTTAGGAAGGATTTAAAGAAGTTTAGGGCCTTTTAAGTAAAAAAGTGGATTTTATTGAATTTTTTGTTGACATATTACATAAAGTACATTATATTAACAATTGCATAACACATATTTAACAACGTTTGCATGTGGAAGTCAGTTAAATGTTCCTTGTTTAATTTGTGTTTGTCCGTTATTTGTCCATAGTTGGATTCTAACAGTTCATAAAATCCATGAATATGTTGTCCATTATCTCATAACTAATCGTAGATGAGTATTATTCCTTAAGAATTAGCTCTAATGCTTAGTGAATCTTTTTGACCACTATTCCTTCTGGTGGTCATTTTTTTATCCATAAGCTTAAGTTAGATACATTTAGATTTATAGCGAATTTGTATCAGTATCGGCGCTGGTATTAGTAATGACCTACGCATAAGCTATAAAATCATAAGCGTAAATAAACACTAAAGACATAGTTTAAGAAAATATCGAGTGACTAGTTTGTTATTGCAGTTAAAAACATCCTAAAAGGCTTAAGCTTGTCTTTTAACCCCTTCTTTATGGTATTGCCGTATTTTTAAACAGTATTTTAGCCTTGAGGATTCTTAAAACCGGGGTGTTTGATGAATTTTTCATCACTTTTAATTTTTTTATAAAAAATACTTGACACAAATTTTATAAAAAATATAATGCACACACAGCTTTGAGATGGTTTACTTATAATCCATTATCGAAACAGATAATATTATAAATTCGGTGATTAGCGCAGTCCGGTAGCGCATCTGGTTTGGGACCAGAGGGTCGTAGGTTCGAATCCTACATCACCGACCATTCAAACTCTGCATAACTTAAATTCGGTGATTAGCGCAGCCCGGTAGCGCATCTGGTTTGGGACCAGAGGGTCGTAGGTTCGAATCCTACATCACCGACCAGTTAAACTCCATATAACTTAAGTTCGGTGATTAGCGCAGTCCGGTAGCGCATCTGGTTTGGGACCAGAGGGTCGTAGGTTCGAATCCTACATCACCGACCATTCAAACTCTGCATATCCTTTAAAGTCTTCTTTAAGAAATACTCATCTCTTTAACTACTTTTATTATTTTTGTCTTATCTTGTATTATCTTAACTTTAACTTTTTAGTTGATGATGTCAGCTGATGGTTTTAGATAATGTTCTGCCATTGCTTAGTTGCTAAGTTTTTGAGTAGGAGTATTATCGGGAATTACTTTTTATCCTTTTAGGTTTTTAAGGGGATTTTGGGGTTGGAGTTTAAGGTTTAGGGGTAACAGATTTTTAATAGAAGCGCTCTTGGAGATTTTGGATATTACCCTTTTAAAGATCTAAACACAGATACAAAAAGAAATGCTTAGAGAATATGCAAATATTTCAAACTAGTAGATTTTTAGAAAATCTTAAATACTGTTACCAAAGGTCTTCTTATTTTTTATTTTTAAAGAACCGTAAAAGATGCAGAATGACAAAAATTACAATTTGTAAATTATATGAAATGTATTTCAAGTGATAAAAAGCAGAAGGTGGTGTATTTACTTATTAGCAAATAATTAACAATTCCCACACCTTGAAAAGGTTTTAATTATAAGGGGATTTAAAGGTTTTGTGTGTGTTTTATTGTTAAATTTCAGGCGGTAGAAAGCTAAAATTTCAAAGTGTTATTTTAACATATTGTTTACAAAATTTATCAAAAATATACATTTTAACCGAAAATTTTTAACTATAGAAATACTTATAAATCAAGGGGTTGAGAGGAATTGTAAGACAAAAGATATTACCTAAAATTATACTTGTGATATATTTCACGATTTACTATTTTTATTTTCTTTACAGATTTGCTTTTTTTATACTTACTGTCATAATGTATCAATAGCGATGATTTTTATCATTGCGTTTTATGAAAACGATTACAAAAATAAGTTAAGCTACAATTATAAATTTTAAACAAGAAATATTAAATAAAAATAAAATACATTACGCCCTTGTAGTAAAATACCAACTAATTAAACAGGGAAATATTAGGCAATAAGAAACAAGGAGAGTACGAATATGGCATCTAAATTATTAGAGCTTAACATGGATGTTCTTGGTAAACTGGTTGAGAGTAATGAAGCCCCTCAAAACTTCATTGAATCAGTTATCAATGACTTGCCTACTACAGCAGTTAATTCAATTACCGATGTTGATGTTGTAGAATTAAATTCCATTCCATTAGCTCAGAAAGCAGCTGCGCCTTTTGAACATATTAATGGCGTAGTATTCAATTGTATCGCTGACGAAAAAAAGACAGAAGTTTATTTAATTCTTGAACCTGTTACCTACTTGAAGTGGTGGCATGATAAGAGTTTCTTCTGCGATAGATTCTATCGTGCACATGCACATATCAATGATGGTGTAAAGCGTTATGTAACATTCATCATTACTGATGATAGTGTAAAAGCCAGCCGTTTCCATACTGTAAATTATTTCAATAAGAAAGACGGCACCAAAGATACCTCTTTCCAAATCCATGATATCGTGGCTGTTAAGGAAACAGGTAATGAAGATTCAATGCTTGAAAACTGGATTAGAGCGCTAGTCTCAAAAAACGAATCAGCTGAAAACACTGGCAAAGTATCAAATATAACAGAAGCTAAGGCTTATAAAGTAGCATAAATACATTACATGCTGTTAACGTTAAGCTAGCAAGTAGGATTCTTAAGAAAAACGTCAATAGCTTTTAAATTTTATCTTATTGCACTAATTTTAAGTACACACTTGTACTCCACCCTATCAGGGTGGATTTTTTATACTGAAAAAAAGGTATTAGTAGTTTTAGGAGCGAGATTTTTAGTGGCAAGCAATCTTTAGTAAGTGACCAATGACAGATATGACAGACTTTATCCTTTGATATAGATTACCTGCTTGTTATACTTTTGGCTAGCTGTTTACCCCCTACTTTTTACTCTTAAAAATCCCCCAAAAAAATATTGCACCAATAGATGAGTTCTAATAGTATAACTATCAAAAAGGTGTTATATATTGTAAACATACTTCCAGTAGCCAACATCTTCCATTATAAAAGAAGTATCAGTCTTATTAGCTTCACTGGCTTCTTTTATACTATGAACCAACCTATCAGTTATAGCTCTTTAGGTTTCGTCATACAGGGAATAGCTAACCGGTGAGCAAGCAAAACTCGTACCTGAGCTGTTGGTGGCAGTGTCAATATATACATCTTTAGGGAAGTCTATGTCATATGTAGTTGTCTGAGGGAAAGTATCTGTTGGAGATTTACCGGTAACAGTCTTCTCAAGAGTTCTAGTTGCTATACCACTACCTAGACATGTAGTCTTGCATAGCAAGGAAGTAATTGATTATGGGTAATACACTGGTAATTTATTCTTGATACTGTCATTCCAGGATGTTAAGTCATTCTGGCAGTCCTTATTCTCAGATTTTTCAGAATTAACCATTTCCATGTTATATACAAGCTTGTTTACTACATTCTCTGATTCTTTCCTTTCTAAGCTTCTTCTTTTGCGTATTTTGCTAAAATTTGTTTTCTTTGCTGTTCTACTAATACTGGTTTTAGAAGATTTTATGAAATTGTAGTTACAGCTGTTTTGCTTAAAAGAGCTTCTTACCCATTTTTTAATGAAGAGTAAAGGAGTATTCAGGCTCTTGCTCAATATATACTCTATTAGGATTTAGAAAACTATTTGCAACCTTTCGTAAATCATTAAGTTATTCTTGTGGAATATAGGAATCTTTAATATTAATAATGAACTTTTAACTACATTGGTTACTTTATCAGTAAAGATTCAGAAGCTTTCCAGAATTTATGCCCCACCGGGAACAATTTACACTATAAGATGATAATAGGTTATCTACTATTTGAGCTAAATTTTGTCTAACAAGAAATTATGCTATTCTAGAAGTTAATAACTCAACATCGTAAAAAGAAATATCTACAATGACAACTAAAGCCTGAAAGAGCTATTCTATCTGCTGCTTTTGATGTTACTGGTGCTATTTCTTGAATTGCTAATTTTGTATTTATAGCTCAATGACATACTCCCAAGAACTTTATCTTTTGTTAAGTTGAGATAGTGTTCTACCTAACAACTCATCGTCGCGTAGGTTATAAGCTCTAACATACCCAGAAGGTAATTGAGCTATGTTATATCCAGCTAGAGTGTACTTAAATTCTCATTCCAATCACTGCCTTGCTCCATATTACTCTTAGCATCCATTACTCTATGATCTTCTTTTTCTAACTTGGCAGTAAAGTAATTTATCTACTTTTTAACTAAGCATGAGAAAGAGGAAAAAAGAGTAATTGCTAAAGAGATATGCTCTGTAATTACAAATAAAGCTATAAAAATCCTACCCCTTAAAAAATCGCGATATTCGCTTCAACTTAAGGTTCAGGTGGTATTTATAGGAAAATTGGTAAATCGTGCAAGGAATGCGTTTTTTGCTTATCTCTAAAAAATAGAGGGGACATTGACTATTTATTGACTGGTAAAGTAAAAAAAGAAGAGCGCAAAAGATTGCTTATATATGCCATTTAAAAGATCCAAGAATATTACTTATTGTAAAATTTTCTACCTTATAAAATCATGTTAAAAAATTTTTGTAAAAAAGCTACATTTGCTATCTTTAAGCATTAAAGTAAACATTATTAATTACTATTAATTATCGTAAAAATAAAATATTAATTGATTTGAATGAAAGTGCAAAGTTTTATGTAAAATTTCTAAAATCCTTAATTTATAAGTATAATGGCGGCAAAAATTATCATTAATATTTTTGTATTTTCTTATTTAAGAAATAAGAACTTATTTAAATAAGCGTTCTAAACTTATTTTAAATAAATTTAAATAGCACAGTGGTTATATTTTACTATTATTTAAAATTAAAAACAGGTTTTAAATAAGATAGAATTATATAAATTATATACTATATTTAAATCAGTATCTGTTTATTTAAATAATTACAAAAAAATACTTATTTAAATTATTCAATTTTTCTTAAAAGCTAAAATGAGCGAAACAAAGTGTTTTAAACCTTAAAAATAAGTAGCTCCTTAGTCCTGGTTTAATAGGTGTTTTTATTGCTTTTTAAAAGTGTAATTACAGTGTAAATAAATATGTAAATTACATTTTTAATTACTTATGGTTTTAGGGAAAAATCTTTATAAGCTTTTATGGAATAAGAGTTTCTTTTTTGTTTTATAAGTAGTGTAATTTATGATTTATGTAATGAGTTTTACTTAAGTACTGCCCTACTCTATTATTATTCTTATAGCTTTTTTTACTTGTCTCTTTTACTTATTTCTTATGCTCTTGGCTAAACCTGTCATGGTGCATAGTTTATCTTCTTACATATACTAAACAGGGGAGACATTTTTTAGAGAGTTTTATTTTGGTGTTAATTGTTTTATCTAAGCTTTATTCAATGGGGATTTATGGGATATTTGCTTTAATTTAGGCAAAAAAAAATCCCCCTCAGTGAGGGGGCGGGAAAGACTAGCCTAAGCTATATTGAGAGTTTGTAAAAGGTTAAAATTAAGAGCATATACGCTTACGGTTCTATCATGACTTATATGTGCGCACGACCATTTCTTGATACGGTAACCCTCACGAACCGGTATCTCGACATCGCTTATCTGAAGGCAGTAACAGCTCTTTTCATCGCTTTCTACAACGAGCATATTGCCTTCCATGCTCTTACCGCTCTCATCTCTGAAAGAAGTAGCAACCACTACTACCTCTCCTTCCTCGGGAGCTCTTCTTTGACCGACTTTCTGAAAACATTCATCAACTAAAGGTATGTTTTTATGAAAACGTTTAATACAGGTAGCATAAAGCGAAATTAAAGAACGCTCCTGTCTATCAGGTATAACGTCACCTAATCTTTCATAAAAATTAGTATAAGCCTTGGCATCGCTAGCATTAAAAGGAATATTCTCCCCTTTTTGCCATGCTTCGACATTTAGGAATTTAGAACCATATTTGGTATTACTCCAGTATTTTGCGCCACTTGTTGTGACCACAACAATACCTACTAGATCTTTCTGAGGGTCGAATGTCCAATACCACCCATCGCAACGATTAAGAATGTTTTTCATGATGCTCTTGAATTTTAAAACTGCGTTATTAAAAAGTTTAGATTTATTTTTGCTATTTGGCAAGTGATTATAAAATTATTTGATTACTATTTTAATATTTTTAAATAAAGTTCACACTTTTTTTTAATTTCAAACTAAAACACTCTTGCAAAATTTAAATAATACTAAAAAGGTGATTTTAAATAAAATTATTTTAAAATCTTTATTATTTTCCTCATTCCCAGAAATTGCTTTCCCTCCTTTTTGAAAACATTTCCAAATTTTACTCTTCAAAAGGTAAAAAATTAATATTTTACTCATTTCCTTCTTATGAGGAGAGGATGCTTTTTTCTCTTATGAAGAATTTTTTCTTTGGAGGATTTATTTTCTTTCCATGCTCACTTTCTTTTTTCTACCTTACCTTCTTACTTAGCGATTTTTGTTTCTCTCATCCAACCCCTACTCTTAGGTGCCAAGTTTTGCATTTGTGTTTTCTTTCTCTTGACGACATAAAATTTAACTAATCTTATGCTTAAGTTAAGGTAAGATTTTGGGATAGGTTTTAGTGTGAGGGATTTGTTTTGTGTTGTGCCTGTATGGAGTTTGAATTTTCTTTTGCATTTTACTTGTTTTATCGCCTGTGTTTTATTCTTACCTTTCAGGAATAAAAACTTCTAACTTTAGCTCTTAATGTACAATTTAAGTTTAAACCTTAAAAAATTTTGTATATTCGTAAAAAATTACTCTTGGTATATCAGTGTAACCAAATTTAAAAAGATGCGCTCTATTCGCATTTATATGCAAATTTGAAGCATTGGAGAAAGTTCTTTAGAAAGATGTTTGGTTTATTTTTTTAAAATTGAGGTTTGGGAGAGGACTTTAGCAAGGGATTTAGTGGGGGTTGGTAATTGGATAGGCGATGCCTATCCAATTTTTTTTATTTGCACTTGCTGTTATGCAATTATGGGCAGTATGTCACTAAATCTTTAATAAGTTTTGGACCTTTGTAGATAAAGGCACTGTAAACCTGAATAAGAGATGCACCATTCTCAAACTTAGCACGAGCAGCTAATGGAGAATCAATACCACCTACCCCGATGATTGGGATACGCTTATTGATAATACTGTTAATCTTGTTTAAGACTTCAGTACTTTTCTCAAACACTGGACAGCCACTTAAACCACCAGCTTCAGTTACATGAGGCATATCCTCAATAACCTTACGATCTAAGGTGGTATTAGTTGCGATAATACCGTCTACTTCATACTCTAAGAAAGTATTACAAATACTTTCAATTTCATCATCAGTTAAATCAGGAGCAATCTTAACTACAAGTGGCACATATTTACCAAATCTCTTAGCCAGTTCTGCTTGTTTTTGTTTTAAAGCTTTTACAAGATTAGCTAAAGAATCACCACGCTGTAATGTTCTAAGATTTGGGGTGTTTGGTGATGAGATATTAACTGTTACGTATGATGCGTAATCATAAACCTTCTCAAGACAGTATAGATAATCATCTACACTTTTTTCCATAGGGGTAATCTTATTCTTACCGATATTTATCCCTAAGATACCGTCATAACGGCTCTTTTTAACATTCTCAATTAACTTATCAACGCCATAGTTATTAAAACCCATTCTGTTGATAATACCCTCAGCAGGAATTACTCTAAATAAACGTGGTAAATCGTTACCTGGCTGTGGCTTAGGAGTAACAGTACCAACTTCGATAAAACCAAAACCTAAAGCTGCAAAAGCATCAATAGCCTCACCGTTTTTATCAAGACCAGCAGCTAAGCCTACAGGATTTGGAAAATCTAATCCCATAACCTTACATGGACGTGATGGTACCTTTTGGGAAATAAGAGAGGTTAAAAATTCATTATTACTAGCTATGCTCATACTCTTCATAATAAGATTATGCGCAGTCTCAGGATCTAGTTTAAAAATGCATGGTCTTATAAAACCTTCATACATACCATAGTACATGAGTATTCCTCTTTGCTAAGCCGATAAGATACTTATATGACATTCATCACTCCATAATATTAACATAAAAGCTTGTAGTATTAACTAATCTTAACACGTAAAAACTTACATGATAAACGTCAAGTAGCTCGCATTATACGCTATTATTGCTTAAAAAGTATGATTTTAGTTATTTTATCTCTCATCTTCTTGCAATTTGTTCAACTCTTAAGAGAAGGATGGAAGTTTTTAATGACATACTCCCCACGCATAAATGCGGGGGGGGGGTTCTAGTATCAACAAATCTAGCCTACTTTTGTAGGTCTTAC
>CALXYT010000063.1 GCA_944393045.1 uncultured Succinivibrionaceae bacterium
ATAGCATCCTGAGCATTTCTGTTACCCTGCTCTAAACCGTTAATCTGAGAGGTTAAACGGTTAGAGATTTGAAGCCCGGCCGCATCGTCCTTTGCACTGTTGATTCTTAAACCAGATGCTAAACGTTCATAAGAAGTGTCTAGCTTGGTCGTTGAATTATTTAATTGCCTTCTAGCATTAATAGAAGAAATATTAGTATTAACAAAAAGTGCCATTTCGATCACCTACCATAAAGTATGAATGAATTATAAAAACTAATTAACGATTATCAAACAGTAATATAAAACATATTAGACTTAGGTTAAGTGATTGGTAAACTCTCTCTTGAGCTTAGAGCTTAACTCTATTGTCTATATCCTGTAAGACTTTAAAAATATGCCTTACTAAATTTTATTGTTATATCTTTATTTATAATTATTACTGCAACTTTAAGTGAAGAACCTAGTAGTTTCTTGTCAAAATTAAACTGCTTCGATCTCTGCTTAACTACATAACGACAGATTTGTTTAATTCTTTAAAAAAAATTACTGATTTTTATTGACAAATATGATCTTGAACAAAAAATTTAATCCTAAAGGAATTAAGTGGAAGTTTTTGTTGTGTCTGTTTTTTTTGGGGGGAAGGTTTAGGGATTTTTTGGTGGTAGCTTAGTTTTTTATTGATGCTGTGAATTTGCCTTAGACGCTGTTATGGGATAAAAATAATATACAATACTACTAACCTCACATTATTTAACTATTTTCATGTATTTTTATGACTAATGCTAAATATTTAAGATTAAGTCTTATAAGAGCTAAGCAATCTAACTATAATAAAAAGGTAAAGTGTTATAGCGCATTGATATTTTAGTGTTTTTTATGATCTTCTTTAGTGGTTAAATGTGGATTTAACGATTTAAAGATCTAAAAGCTTATGAAGTTGAGCTATTACATATTTACTAACTAAGTATATGAAAGCAAGGTATTATTATAATTTAAACTTGCCACTCAGTTTTAAGAACAAGTGTCTTAATTAGCAAACATGTACTAGATATACACCTGCTATAAACTAGGTATATACTAGAGCAAATATTATTTTTAGCTACTTAAGAACGAACTCACTTGTTCTTAAAATTAGAGCATAATACTAATGGACGTTAAGCTGGGACAACTGTTCTAACTTAAATTAAAATTTGGTTTTAATTTAGAGTTTACTATGTATACTTTTGTTGCCAAACAACCTATACTTGATAATGATAAAAACACCGTAGCATATGAACTATTATTTCGTAATGGTTTGACTAATGCTTTTCCTGCTAATTTCTCTGCAGAGACCGCAACTAAAAGACTTCTTGCCGAGCAATTTTTAAATCAACCAATTAAAAACTTAGTTGACGATAAACTATCGTTTATTAATTTTCCGTATAGCCTCTTAGTCCAAAACTTAATTGACTTTTTACCTGTTGAACAAGTGGTTATTGAGATTTTAGAGGATTCTACGCCAGACGAAACCTTACTTGAATCGGTAAAGCAATTAAAGAATAAAGGATTTAAGCTTGCGCTTGATGATTTTAGTATGGATTCAGGATGGAATAAATTTTTACCATTTATCGATATTATTAAGTTTGACTTTAAAGCTTATCCCCTTGAGGAGATAAAAAAATACATTTATCGTACAAAATTATTTAATATTAAACTCTTAGCTGAAAAAATTGAAACTATTGAAGATTTTGAGTTTGCTCGAAATCTTGGTTTTCAGTTATATCAGGGGTATTTCTTTAGTAAACCTGTAATCGTCCAAAATAAAGCTCTTAACCAAAACCAATTAACCGTTATGCAGCTTATGAAAGAGGTTACCAGAGAAGAATTAGATTACGATAAGATTGAGCTACTCTTAAAACGTGATTTATCCTTAGCTTATAAGCTACTGCGTTATGTAAATAATGTATGCTACGGTACTACTAATCAGATTACCTCCTTTAGACATGCTACCGTCTATTTAGGTAAAGCTGAATTGCGCCGTTTTATGACTCTTATCTCGGCAACAAGCTTAGGTACAAATGAATCCCCTAGCGAACTTTACCAGGTTTCCTTAACAAGAGCATATTTCTGTGAGTTACTCTCTAAACACCGCAAAGGTCATACCGATTCACAAGAAGCATTCTTAACAGGTCTTTTCTCTTTACTTGAGACAATCATGAGTAGACCTATTACAGAGATTATGGATAATATGCCTATTCCCACAAAAGTTAAGGAGGCGATCATAGAAGATCGAGGAGAATTGGCATTTTACTTGAATTTTGTAAAAGATTATGAAAGAGTGGATTTCGAGCGTGTTAAGCTCCGTGCTGAAAAGATGGGTATTAGCGAACAAACCGCTATTGACATGTATCATAAAGCAACTGAATGGGCTACCTTAATACTTAAGAAAACACCTTAATATTATGTGATATAGGATGCTTGATACCTAAAAGAGTTTTTAAGTATTAGATATTACGATTATTTAAAAGATTTAACAATTGAAAGATTAAATAAATCGAAGGAAACCAAATTAAAAATCCTCATAAGTTTACTTACGAGGATTTTTTTGTTTTCTGCTTTTGCGGGCTTACTCACTAGCCTCTTCTTGTTTAAGTTCTGAGCAATCTTCAAACACTATACCTTTTGCTTTATAGCGTTCACTTAAGGCAATAGTAAATAGAGCATCGGTTGAGCTGTTTAAGGCAGTTTCACAAGAATCTTGCACCACCCCTATTACAAAGCCTATTGCTACTACTTGCATAGCAATATCATTACCAATACCAAATAAAGAACAAGCTAAGGGTATTAACATTAAAGAACCACCAGCAACACCTGAGGCACCGGCTGCACTAATAGTTGCTACAACACAAAGTAATAGAGCGGTTATTATATCAAAGTTATCAATACCAACCGAGAAAGCAGCGCATAATGACAAGATGCTGATAGTAATGGCAGCACCTGACATATTGATGGTTGCACCTAACGGAATAGAGATAGAACTCATAGCACGAGGCACATTCATTTTATCGCACAGCTTCATATTTACTGGAATATTAGCAGCTGAGCTTCTGGTAAAGAAAGCAAATAACGCACTTTCCTTTAAGCAAAGCCAAATTAAACCATATGGATTTCTTTTTGTTACCACAGCTACAACTAATGGATTGATAATTAAAGCCATAATAAACATCACACTTACTAGCAGAATAATTACCTTGCCATATTGCACTAAGTTACTGAAACCACCATTACTGGTACAGGAGGTAAAAACAAGCCCCATAACACCCAAAGGCGCAAATCTAATTATCACCTGCACAATTTCAGTTACCACAGTTGATAAATCAGTTAATACCTCTTTAGTAGAATGACGTGCTTTTTTAAAGGTAAAGCCTAATACTACTGCCCATACTAAAATAGCGATATAGTTAGCGTCAATTAACGCACTTACAGGATTTGCTACTGCCCCACGAGCAAGATTTAAGAGAACATCACCAATATGAGCAACTGTTCCATTTGATAGATCAGATGCATCAGGCAAGTTTAATGTTAGTGGGAACATGAAACAGGCAATCACCGCTATTACAGCAGCAAAGAATGTTGTTACTAAATATAACCCAATTAACCCTTTAATACCGGTTTTTTGACTACCACGATGATTAGCAATAGCAGATGTCACTAAAACTAACACCAATAATGGAGCAACACTCTTTAATGCTTTAACAAACAAATCGCCAAAAAGAGTTATCCAAGTCATTTGCTTTGGATAAAAGTAAGCAAATACCACACCTAATAGTACCCCCACACAAATTTGAAGTACTAATGGCACCCTTTTATAAAAAGCAATCATGAACGATTTCATAATATAATCTCAACTTTATCGGGTTTAAATAAATATAAGCATACCTAAAGCACTTAGGCTTTTACTGGGAGACTTGCTCTCTCTTAATTTTTTATGGTTTTTACTTTAAAGGATAGAATTTTAACAAAAATTTTACTGCTTCTAAAGTTTTTTTAAGTATTATTCCCTAAGTTTTATTGAATTTTTTATAAAAATTAGCTTTTTAACACAAGGTTTTCAGAAAAATAAGGCACGAGAATTTTAGTAATTTCACCTCAAGGAGAATTTTGGATTTAAGGTGATTTTTACCATTATTTTTAAAAATGGTGTAAAATGCACTCTAGATACGCAATGAGTGCGTTTTTATACGAAAGCCAGGCAATTATGAATTTACAAAATTTTAAGACTTTAGATCCTAATATCCTCTACTCTATGGTTAATATGGCATTAAGAGATTATGGTGATAACCTTGAAGGTTTTTGTGCCACTCAAAACATTGACATAAATGAGTTAAAAGAAGTACTAGCTAACGCTGGTTACACTTATTATGAAGATATAAATCAATTTAGATAAAAACTGTTATTTACTACTTGGATTTTTTATTAGTTTTTTAGGTAGCTTTTAGCGTTTTATCTATCTGATAACTTTAAAAATTTGCACAAGGCATAGCAACTATAAATGATTCTTCTACATATAACCCCTATTGCTCAAGGTTTACCTTGGGCTATTGAGGCCATAGAGTTTGATAATAACTTAACAATTACTAACTATTTCACCGCAAAAATTGCATTACCTTTCGGGTATTTACCAAATCCTAATTACGTAGTAGCCGTACCTGAAAATTACGTTTTATCGCTCATGCATGAAGAATTAACATATATCTCTTTAGGAGATAAGTTAGCAGAGCTTTTAAAAAAGCATGATACTTTGGTATTTTCCAATAAAGAATCATATACGCTTTTTAAAAAGGTCTGCAATATGTTGCTCCTTCCTGACCTTTTAGTAGATAAGCATGTAATTTCATTTAAAGCTATGGTAAATGTTGCCTCAACCTTACGTAACATTTACCCAAACAACCTTAAATCCTTAAAGCAATTAGGGCAATACCTTAATATTACTGAAGCAACCCTCGGAAAAACCACCTTTAATATTTTAACCAGCTTAAATAAGGCAAATGCTCGCTTGGTAGCTTATTTTTTTAATAAATCACACCAAAACATTAAGCCTCTTATGAGACCAATTGTAAAAAGAGAACTCCCTACTGATAGAGCTATCAATGATAGCTTAGGAGCTTTAAGTAACACTTTTGGAAGTTTAAGTTTAAATTTTACTCTTGCCTGCACTGATGATGATATAAAACCTGTGCTTTTAGTAAAAAAGACCTTAACATCTTTTATTGCTATAGACTTAAGCTTTGCAAATGTGAAAGATGAGTTTTATCTTGATACCTGCCAGGATCCAACCAATATTACTACCAGCATTTACGATTATGCCCAAAAAAACCATGAAGAATTTATAGCCAAATATATACCAGGCGCTTTAATTACGCTTGAGGAACCTTTTCTATTCTCCCCACAATCTACTATTACCAAAGAGCTATATGAATATTTTGGGTTAAATAAAGAAAAGCTAGATGACTTTATTATTCTGCTTGAAAGATTTTTAAATCAGGATATCCTCTATCCTTTAATTGAAGAATATGAAAAGACTGATGTTATCTCTCAGGATAAACTACTAAAGCTTTACCCAAACTTTAAGAACGTAGATGAAAAATATAACCAGGTAACAGCGCAAAGATCATTTTTAATGGCCCTGAGTAGTTCCATTACCTCTTATACTGGTAAACTTCGTACCTTAATTCTTGATTACCTCTTTCGTAATGATACTAATCAAGATTCTTATTTACTGACTCTTTATAAAGATATTGTTGCCAAACGTGAAGAAGAATATAAACAAGAATTTATGCAAATGCTTGAGATTGCCATGAGTAAAGCAAGCACTGAAGAGCATAAAAAGCGTTTGGAAGATTTAGTGCATTATCTTGATAAATAAGCATAGTAAATTTTTTGTTAAGCGCGTAACAAAATTTGAATTTTGTGATACATGTTGCTATAATTTTGTAGCCTGACAAGAGACTTAAGTTAGGTAATTTCTTCTCAGCAATTAAACTAATTTTATGTAGGAAGCTTCATGATAAAACCTGCCATGCAGGTTTTACCGTGAGCCTTTTTTATTTTAGTTTATAGCGCAAAATGCTTTTTTGGTGTAGGTATAATCCTATTTTCTTAAATATTTTAGCTTTATTAAAAGAATATGGCAAAAATTAAAACTAAACGTAAAATCGTTACGATTCGTCACTCCTTGTTCCACTTTGGTAGTGCAGTACAAGATTCTATGATTAAAGAACCTTACTCACTACAGCGTCTTTTTAAAGATATCATAGCAGGTATTACTGTAGGTATTATCGCTATTCCTCTGGCAATGGCACTAGCCATTGCCAGTGGTGTAAGCCCAGAATACGGTCTTTACACCGCCTTTGTTGCAGGTATTGTAATATCTTTAACCGGTGGATCACGTTTTAGTGTATCAGGTCCTACTGCCGCCTTTGTGGTAATACTCTTTCCAGTAGCACAGGCTTACGGTCCTGCAGGTCTTTGTGTGGCAAGTATGATTAGTGGTATCTTCTTACTTATTATGTCAGCTTGTCGTTTAGGACGACTAATTCAATTTATCCCTATTGAGGTAACCCTTGGCTTTACCATGGGTATCGGTATTGTAATTGCGGTATTACAGATTAAAGACTTCTTTGGTATTGATGCTCCAATGCCTGAGGGATTTTTTCAGAAAATACAATCTCTTGCTCAAAATGCTCATACCTTTAAATGGGGTGATGCTGTAGTTGGCATAGTAACTCTTGCTACTATGGTTCTTTGGCCAAAATTAAGAATTAAGTTCCCGGGACATCTACCAGCAGTAGTTTTAGGCACTCTTGTTGCTATGGCTCTTGCTAAATTCTGTGGTCAAGACGTGGCTACTATCGGCTCAAAATTTACTTACACCTTATCAGATGGCACAACCGGTAACGGTATTCCACCAGTATTACCAAGTTTTGTGTTCCCATGGGATCTACCAGGCCCCAAAAATGGCGAACTTATCTGGAATTTTGAAACCATTCAGTCAATTATCGTGGCAGCCTTCTCTATGGCGGTATTAGGTGCGATTGAATCATTATTATGTGCCGTAGTGCTTGATGGCATGACTAATACCCGTCACCATTCAAATGGCGAATTATTTGGTCAAGGTCTTGGTAATATTATCGCTCCATTTATTGGTGGTATTACCTCTACTGCCGCTATTGCACGTTCTGCAGCTAATGTAAAAGCTGGCGGTACCTCACCGGTTGCAGCTGTGGTACATGCAATCTTAGTACTTATTGCTATTTTATTCTTGGCTCCGGTTCTTTCAGATTTACCACTTGCAGCGATGAGCGCTCTATTACTTGTAGTGGCTTATAACATGAGTGAATGGCGTAAAGTAGTACACCTTGCTAAGACTGCGCAAAGAACTGATGTATTTATTATGTTCTGCTGTATTTTTGCGACAGTAGTATTTGATATGGTGGTAGCAATAAGCTTTGGTATTATTATGGCATCAATCATCTTTATGCGTGATATGGCAAAGATGACCAAAGTTCAAGATTTATCAATTCACCGCTCCTTAGTGCAAGGTATACATGAAGATTTTCATGTATATAGAATTAACGGTCCACTCTTCTTTGCTTCAGCTGAAAGAACTTTCAGAAAGATTAGACATGAAGTAGAAGGTGCCAAGGGGGTAATTTTACATTTTGATGCGGTTAATATGCTTGATGCAGGTGGTTATCACTGCTTTAGTCAGTTCTGTAATGACATGACTAAGCGTAATACCAAACTTATCATTGCTGAGGTAAATTACCAGCCATTAAGAATTATGGTTAAATCAAGATTCCCAGAAACTCATCCTAAAATCTTATTTACTAAAAGCTTACCAGAAGCAATTGAAAAGTCTAATACTTGCCTAAATGATGCAAGTGATAATAAAGTTGCGCAACAAACTGTCAAGGCTTGATAAAGCATAGTTAGGCTTACTTAAGTATACTTAAGATACTTTAGGTGAAAAGCTTTTAATAATTTAATAGTCTAAAAATCCTAAAGTCTATATGAAATATAGTCTCATAAAAGGTGACAAGATGTCACCTTTTTGTGGTCTTGTTTTCCTTATTTTCTTGCATATTTATCATTATCTCTTTTGTTTTCTCTTTAGCTTTCCTTTATATCTTTTGTTTTTAGTTGTGAATTTGCGCTTATGTATGCGTGCTTTGTAGCTTTTTAAGTTTTTTGATATGTTAAAACATAAAGGTGATTTTCTTTCGAAAAGTCTTGTTTTACTTGGAGTTTTGCAAGTAATTTGCTAAACACAAGTTAAAAACAAGTGTTAAAAAGTAACTTTCTTAACTGTTTTCTATAAAAAATTAACAAGGCAGAATATTTTTATTTACTTAAAATTGTGATATTAGTAGATTTTTGACATAAAAAATTGTAGCTTTTTATGAAAATTTTAATATAAAAAAGGATTTCATGATATCCTTAGAAGCAATTAGCAAACTAACAGAACTGATTATTATTATAAAAAACCTTAAAAAGCGACAATTAAAATATAACATTGCCTTAAAAACTTATAAAAACTATAAAAGGCAAGAATACTAAGTCGTTAACATCTAACTATAAATATAACATAAAGGGCAAGCACAAACTTTAGTACTTATGTGAGAACATCGAATTATCGATTCATAAGGCATTTTCCTAAAATCTTATCGCAAGATATTTTAGGGAATAACAATAACGGGATAATGGGTAAAATTTATGATACCAACTGCTGATTACGCATTTCATAAAAGAATGCTAGTAGGAGTAATGTCACTACTTGCTGTTTCTACTATTGCATCATTAAGTTTATATCAACCGATTTCAATTGATAATCCAGATAAACTTATTTCAGTTCCAAGTCCTTATCGTGAAGATGGACGTTATACTGAATTTCATATAAAAAGTTCAATCTTACCTATACTTACTAAAAACGAGAAGTTCCCTAACAAAATCTCTAATGATGTGGAAATAACAAAGATTACCGCAGGTCCTGGTAGTACTATTAACTATTACTACAACATTAGTCCTAATTTTGCGAAAGTGCATTCAACTTCTGATGTAAAAAAATACATCTGCCAAAATACTCAATTACGCAACAAAATAGTTAGTAAACTAGACAGCTACAATTTTGTATACTTTCAGAGTGATAAATACCTTTATACCGTGAAAGTTACGGAAGCCTCTTGCAAAAGCCTTGTAAGTTATTAACTAAGTGAAAACAATTACCATTAAGGACAATCATTGATTGTCCTTATTTCATTTGCTTTCAAAGTCATAACCAGAATGATCACGGCTATAGCAGTATGTTATTTTCCAATTAGTATTGGACATAATTTTTCAAATAAATGTTTATTCTCAATCGTAAGTTGTTTAAATTGCTCAGAAGTAATCATCTCAATATTATTTAAATAAAATAAATCACACTCTGTTGATATTGAAGTTTCATAATATTTCTTCAGACTTACCTCATCAAATTTCAAGATTTTAGAAATAACGCAAACAGTAGAATAGACAGGATGTTTTGAACCGGGATTCCAAATTAAATATAGAATTAATCATTTAAACGCCCTATTAAAAGGAATAAGGCTTTTGAAGAAAAAATGTTTACCCCATGATAAAGATTTTTTTGATCTTCATTCCAGTTTAGCTTAAAGCTTGAGTTAATATTTACCAAACCCAGCCGTAAAGCCCCAAGCTTTAGCTATGGGGATATAAGGCATTCTCAAAAAATTTAAAATCTATTG
>CALXYT010000064.1 GCA_944393045.1 uncultured Succinivibrionaceae bacterium
ATTTGTAAGACCTACAAAAGTAGGCTAGATTTGTTGATACTAGAACCCCCCGCATTTATGCGTGGGGAGTATGTCATTCAGTACTCATATTTTTATCAGTAATAGAAGAACTTGGCTTAATTGGCTGATGATATTTTAATAAAATAGATTCGGTAATATCTGTTAATTCCCCAACCCCTAAAATACTCCAAATAGAGTTTTCTAAAATAGTATATTTATGAGGTGAGCATTTTTTTATATAAGAAAGTTCATCACGTAATTCATCAATATCAGGTTTGCTAGATCCTGTGAGTCTAATAGCAAAAGCTCCAAAGTAGCCATTAGTAAAGCCTTGGTTAATAAAACTTACAATTTCTTCTAGGTTGGTAAAAGATTCTTCGGTTTTTGGTAAATATTTAATATTACCTTCTTCATCAAAGTATTTTTTTATAAATACATTAATATTTTCTGAGAGCTTTCTAACTTTAAGTTTTGGTAAAAGCTCAAGAATATAATTTTTCAGGACGCCTTCCGAGAAGATAGGATAAAGGTTAGCATGATTTGCTTGCGACTTATAAATATGTAATAGATCATTGATGCTTACATTATTATTAGTAACGCACTGATACGCTAAACGATTAGTAAAGCCTTTCATAAAAATGATTGGGCAGGTGAAGATATTAGATACTGTTAAAGTACGTAATATTTTTGATAAGGTGCTCATATGTGGCACAGTTGGAGCCTGTTCCAATACTTTGATATTGGCTTTAATAAAATCATTTAAGAAGTTACTAATAGGATTATTAAGATGTAAGTTATGAATCTTTAAATGCAAAATAGTATGCGCTGGGTTTACATAAATCACATCGTAGCTAATATTAGCAAATGAAACATTCTTGCGCATCTCCGCAAATTTTGGGAGTGAGACATAGACAATATTGCCGTTATAGCATTTAATTGGCTCTGAAAGTTCTACTTGTAGCCCCTTAGTTGAAATATCACGTGTCCAACCAATCACGCAATCATCTAAAGTATCGGCATTGATAGTAATAGGGGTTTTAAAGATGAATCTTGGTTCCGTTCTTGGAGTAATATACTGCAAATACTCTAATTTAACTGGCGCAATGTTATCAGTTTGATGCATAAAAATTTGCAGTTCATTAGGATTTATTTCAGAGGTATATTGCGCATAAATTCCTTTATCATACTCTTTATCAATACGCTCTAGTATCCCGAAATACCCAATATCTCTAAGAGTAGTAAGAATATCCTCAGTTATAACACTTTCTTGATTACTGCAAATTTGCTTGATAGTTAATTCATCAAGAGTTAAGGGCGCAAGAGTAAATTTAAATACCCTAAAACTATTTCTTCCTTTAGCCATTTTTAAAAAGGTGGTAAGTAAATTACTTTTAAGTAATTCGTCCATTGTTGCACTAAAGAAATAAGTTTTACCATGAGATGTATGCTTAAAACTATAAATATAAGTATAGGCAAGCGGCTCTTTTTTACTTAATAACTGCTCAAGTCTTTCCTTTGAAAAAAGGGTTCTAATTTTATCATCAGATCTTTCATCACGCCAATAATCGAGCATAGGGTGGTTATATTCACTCTTAAGGGCATACATCAGATCTAAATTATCATCTTTACCAAAGAATAGGGGAATTGCCCCAATTTTTGGTAAATAATGTAAAGCAATAGCTTGGATATTAATAATATAAGCAAGGTAATTGATGTCGATGCGATAGCGATAACGATTTTGCGCCTGAAAATCTAAAATAAATTTTTCAAAATCAGCATTATCACCTAGGCAACGAGTTTTTGCATAATTGCGGGTATCTTTACTTTCTGTTCCTAAAATCTCATAAGGTATATCTTTTAAAAAAGCAGCTGCCTTTTTATGGAGTTCAATTAACCCTGTAAAGGTTACTTTAATAACCTCACCTTTTTTAAAAGGAATTTCAAAGGGAAGTAAAATCTTCACGCCACTACATGACAGGTCACTAGTTTTAGCATCAAGACGTCTACCTGATGGTAAGGTAATAATAATTGGTGAACAATAAAACATACGTTCATCACGGCGATGAGCGTAATGGGTGAACTTTATTTTTTCTACCTCAAAACGAGACGGCACATTAAATTCATTAATAAGACTCGTCTGATCTTCTCGCTTTAATTTCTTGCGTTCACTATGATTGCGCATTAACTCTTCATATAAACCATTTGAATATACGCCACTATATAAATCTAATAGCCTTTTAAAATCCTCAATATCATCTTTTTGCAGAAAATGAGTTATGCCGTTATATTCAAATAATTCAGTATCACCATCAGCTCTAAAATCAATAATACGCACAGAAGGGGAGCATAAACGTTTAAGCTCCATACGGATAAGAAATTCCGAGTTAGCAATATCGATCTCATTAGTTACTTGACTGAGAATTTCATTAAAATTTGGGTACTTTAAATAAGGAATTAGTTCCAGAGCCTTTGAGGATATGATATCCATATTAGTAGTTATAAATAAAAAAATGCAAATATGATTAAAATTATTAAAGTTTGTATACGCTTAGTATAAAACATAATCCCTTATAAGATTAATGGTAAGTTTAACTTATTCCTTAAAATTTAATCCACATCTCTAAATAGGTAAAAAAGTGATCTTGTTTTTTGATATAGTTAAAAGTGTAAAGTCCCCACATACTAAAGTACCTATCTCACAAAAGTACCCGCCTCTTAATATCTAGGTCCTTTATTTTTAAAAGTTAGTTTTTAAATTTTTTCATGAAAAACTCCAAATGAGTAGTTTCTTAGAAGGTTAAAAAGCTTAAGAATTTTAACTACCAGAGAAAGAAAGTAAGGTAAAAGATGCGAGATTTTTGTAAAATAGAGGGCGTAAATTACTGATTTTGTTATTTAATATTTAAAGAAGTTACGTAAATAATATTATGATGTTTTTAATTGGTTATCCGTTAGTTTTATTACTGCTTAGTTACTTTATTTTTATCCGTAATCTTACAGCTAGAAGAAGTGTAAAGTGGAGTATATTCTTAGTATCACTAGTTGCAAGTTTTAAAAATCAAATAGTGTTTCTCTTAGGTGGTGATATCTTAGCTCCAGATTTACCAAGAGAATTACTAACTGCTTTAAGTACCCTTCATGTATTTTTAATCTTTGCCATAATGATAGGCTCGTTATTATGGGTCTTTTATATGGTTAAAGGTGCCGTAAAATTAAGATTTTTTAAAAGATTCCCAAGATTTAATATCTGGCAGCTAAGCGCTGTATTTATACTAGCCTTTGCAATATCTCTTTATGCTACCTATGAAAGCTTAAAAGATCCACAAATAGTTTATCATTCCTTTATAAATAGCATTTTTCCTACAAAATCAGACTATTATAATAAACCATTTAGAATAGTGCACATTACCGATACTCATTTAGGTTCTAACGTTACTAAAGAGCAGGCCAGAAGATTTGTTGAGTTAATCAATAAAGAGGAGCCTGATATCGTTCTTTTTACAGGTGATATGATTGATGGAGCCCCAAAAGTCTCAATTGAACAGCTTAATGAATTTAAAGCTATTAAAGCTCCATATGGTGTTTATGCAGTAAGAGGCAATCATGAGTATTATTCAGATACCCAAGTTTGGGCACCTTATTGGCAAGAGTTTGGGTTTACTTTATTAAATAATGCCCATATTACTATTAAAGTAGCTAATAAAGAGGTATTTACCTTAGCTGGTGTTACTGATATTCAAGCGGTAAGAATGAAAGACAATCCTCAGGAAGGACCTGATTTGACTAAAGCTTTAGAGGGGGCAAATGAAGCATTACCTGTAATCTTAATGTCACATCGCCCAGCACAATTTAAGCAATATGTTGATGATAATAAGGTGTTTCTAATGCTCTCAGGTCATACTCATGGTGGTATGTTACCAGGTCTCAAGCAATTAGTAGCCTTTTTTAATGGGGGTTTTGTGAGTGGATTATATAAGTATCATGATAGTTATTTAATTATTGGTAATGGTACTTTTACTTGGGGCGGTTTCTGTGCGCGTATATTAACCCCTTCACAGATTGTTGTCATTGATTTAAAAGCTGCTGATTAGGAGAAAATATGGCTAAATCTGCTAGTCAGTTTGTTTGTAATAATTGTGGTGCTATCTATCCTAAATGGATGGGAAAATGCTTAGAGTGTGGTTCTTGGAATACAATTGAAGAATCACTTATTGAATCTTCAAAAAAATCCGTACGTTTTCAGGGATTTGCTGGTGATGTAGGGCAAATAGCAGATTTAAGCAATGTGACGCTGCAAGATTTGCCTCGCATGCATTTAGGGTTTAAAGAATTTGATAGAGTGCTTGGTGGAGGTATAGTCCCTGGTTCTGTGGTGTTAATTGGTGGTAATCCCGGTGCTGGTAAATCAACTCTCCTTTTACAAATGCTCTCTTATTTAGCGCAGCATAATGTAAAAGTGTTATATATCACAGGCGAGGAGAGTTTACAGCAAGTGGCTCTTAGAGCTCATCGTTTAGAGCTGCCTACTAAAAATGTACGCATAGCCACTCAAACAAGTATCGACAGAATAATTGCCTTAGCCAAACAGGAAAAACCTCAAATCATGGTTATCGATTCTATTCAGGTAATGCATGTTGATGGCATCTCCTCAGCGCCTGGAAGTGTATCGCAAGTGAGAGAAGGGGCTGCGATGATTACGCAATTTGCTAAATCTTGTAATATTGCCACCTTTATTGTGGGGCATGTTACAAAAGATGGCACATTGGCAGGCCCAAAAGTTTTAGAGCACTGCGTGGACTGCTCGGTATTATTAGAAGGTGATGGAGATTCACGTTTTAGGACTTTGCGTTGCCAAAAAAATCGTTTTGGGGCTGTAAATGAACTTGGCGTATTTGCTATGATTGATAAAGGGATGCGTGAAATTACTAATCCTTCAGCAATTTTTTTAAATCGCTCGCAAGTAGAGACCCCTGGCTCGGTTGTTATGGTTGTCTGGGTTGGTTCAAGACCATTATTAGTTGAACTTCAGGCATTAGTTGACCAAACGCAATATGGTACACCCAGACGATTATCAATTGGTACTGATCAAAATAGATTAGCAATGCTTCTTGCAGTACTACATCGTCATGGCAATCTTGCTATGGGCGATATGGACGTCTTTATTAATGTAGTTGGTGGGGTTAAGGTTGAGGAAACCAGTGCCGACTTACCACTTGCTGCTGCGTTATTTTCAAGTTATCGAGGCGTAGCAGTTGCAAAAGAAATGATGATTTTTGGGGAAATAGGGCTTAGTGGTGAAATTAGACCAGTTAATAATGGTATGGAGCGCATTGCTGAGGCTCAAAAGCATGGTTTTACGAAAGCAATTATTCCTAAAGAGAACATGCCAAGAAAAGAAATTCCGGGCATGACTATTTATCCTATTACAAAGGTAAGCGAATTATTTGACTTACTTTAACGGATAAGTTCCTCAAGGTCTCTTTCTAAAAGGGCTGGATTATTGCAGTTAAACTCAAGTAGGCGTCTTAAATGAGTAATACTCTCAATATCTATCTCTTTACAAAAGAGTCCTACATCGCAACCGTTAATACGAGCTACGGTAACTTTCATAAAAACGCTAATATCATTAGAGATATTAATTGATAAAATGCCAGGGGTATTGATCTCAACATCTAAAGGAGTATTAGTTTTTATTAAAGCTCCTTTAATAGAAACATCGATAATAGTAACACTTACATCAAATTTAGCGCCAATAAATTGCCCTTTGCATTGATAAGCTACACGGTTATATCTTCTTCTTTCTATCATGTTTTTTTTCCTTACTTATAGGCTTTTTATCATTAAGTTTTTTAGCTAAGGCTAAGGTATTATCGAGAATTTGTAGAGCTATTACCATACGATCTTCATGTTTAAAACGTATCTCAAGATACTGCCCTAAGATACTTAAATCTGTTCTGAATTCTTTGGGATTGGGTAAATCATCGGTAAGGTTGGCGTACTTATCCGAGAAATTTAACAGCTCTTGAGTTGTTTGTTCTATACGAGGAATTAAACGCCTAGCAATAGTTAAACGTCTATTGCTAACATGTTCCATAATAATCAGGATTTTTGGGTAAATTTCAAAATGACCACGAGATAAGTAATCAACTAAGAGATTACAAAAAAGATGCAATTCCTCTTTAGTAGGAGGTGAAATTGTATGATCAATATTAGGATCAGTTTGAATAGTCAAAATCTTAAAATACATCGTGATGAGTTCTTCACGCATACGAATCATCGAGTCGATCCATTTTAAATTACCTTTTGCAACTTGCTTAGTGCGATTTAAAGTAGTTAGGAGCATAGGACCTCCTTAAAATAATAACGTAACTAGTATATGTAACTTAAAGATAAAAAAATGATGTAAGAGTTTGAAATTTATAAGGAGGTTAAAAGAAGGTATTAAATTTGTGAAATAAAGCAAACCATTTATGAAAATGTTACCAGAAAAAACTCCCTTAGGGCTTAAGGGAGTAGGAGATATGAGAAATTAATAGAATAAATATGGTAATAAAGTTACTGAATACCTAAAGCGATTTTATACTTCTTAATTAAAGTTGCAAACTGACGCTTATTAGCAACTTTAACAGGTGAGCCATTATTTGGAAGGCTTACCTTCATGGCATTAACTGCTTTATTGTTAATACGTACTTCATAGTGAAGGTGAGGGCCTGTTGAACGACCGGTATTACCTGACAGAGCGATACGCTGATTCATTTTAACTTTTTGGCCAACCTTAACCAGGATTTTGCTTAAGTGCATATATACAGTTGAGTAAGCACCTTTATGCTTAATTACAATATAGTAGCCTGCAGCATTTTGCCATGTGGCTCTAGTTACTACGCCATCTGCTGGCGCAAATACTGGAGTGCCGATTCTTACGCCAAAGTCAGTACCTTTATGAGGTCTAATTTTACCTGTAATAGGGTGACGGCGATATGGGTTAAAGTTTGAGGTAATACGTATAGGACCTGCGATAGGATAACGGCGGAACTTGGTATTGTTAGTAGAAAGCATACCTGCATCATCGTAGAACTTATTATCGGCAGGGTTGCGGAAAGCTGTGATTACACCTTGCTTTTTACTCTTAAGGTAAACGGCGTTAATCTTACTTCCTGGTTTATTACCTGCAAATAAGATACGTAATTCATCACCGGGGTGAATGTGCTTTGCTACCACACGACCACGTAACAATCTAAGCATAGAGTAAGCTTCGTTTTCAGTCAAACCAGCAGTTTTAGCAGCACTAATAAGTGTATCACCTTTATTGATTTTTACGACTACTAAAGACTTACGAACTGAAATCTGAGGTTTTAAATCTTCTTTATATTTTTCAGCTTCGGCAAGTAAGCGCTTCATCTCTTCTTCTTTGCTTAGCTTCTCTTGAGACGCGGCCTGAGTAGTACTAATAGCTTGGGCTAAAGAGGTTTTTTCAGTTGCATTGAGAGTTGAGGTAATAGCAGCATCCACAGCTTCTTTTACGTTAGCTGAAACTTGATCTTCTTTAGCGATAACATTTTCTAAATGAATGCCTGATTGTTCCTTAAAGGCATCAAAACGATTGCTCTCTTGTGAGGTACGCACAAAACGTACTTGCTCAGTTTTATTAAGAGGCTTAATTAAAACTTGAATTTCATTATTGCCATCAAGCTGAAAATACAACTTATCGCCAGGTCTGATACTATTTAAAGTATTACCATATGGTGTAGTGTTCTCTAAAGCTTTTAGAGAATCATAAGATAAATTTAAGGTATGAAAAATATTATTGATGCTATCGCCTTTTTGCACTGTTTGAATAAACCAATCTAAAGGTTTGGCTTCACCTTCAGTTTCATTAGCGGTTTCTTGGGCAACTTCTTCGGTATCAAAAAGTACAGAATCAGCTACAGGTTCAGCATCGATGTTTTCAGTGGCAAATTCATCTTCAACGTAGATAATGTTTTGGTTAGCGCTGAGATTGTCAGGTAAACGACCTGTGGTCCAGGCGCTCTGGTTACTAACTTGAAGTTTATGTGGGGTAGGGAGAAATACCGCAGTAAGTAAAGAGATCGTAAGCAATGCACAGATTGCTACCATATGGTGGCGGGGAATCGGTAATTCCCAATTTTGCTCTAAAGCAATGTCATTGATTCCATCTTTCATGTTATAACCTAAAGATGAATATACGCCAGTATATTCATTAACTAACCTAACTGAAAACAAAAAATTTAAAATATGAAAGAATTTTGCAAGTTTTTATAAAAAAAACAAGCAGCCACTATTTTTGACTGTTTCACATCTATAAAGTTCTATTTTTTTACATGCCTTTTATAAGGAGGATAAAAAATAATGATGTAAAAGAACAATAGAACAATTCGTTATTTTAACAAATAACGCAAGATTTCACAATTAAAAATGGCACTTAATCTGATTTTAAACTTTTTTTTAGTAAAATTTTACGGTTGGGTCACAAATCCTGCATCTGTTAAAAAATTAATTTACAAAGTGTTGCCTATGAAGCATTTTTACAACCTTAAAGTTTTGAAAAAGTCACACTTTTTCAAAACTTTTGTTTTTAGATGTAATAAATACCGTGTTTTTAAAAGTTATACTTTAGATACGATACAATTTCACATAAATATTGCGATTGAGAGGATAGGCTTGCTATATTATAATTACCATCCGGTAATTTTTTTAAATTGCCAGAAGTATAAACTAAAAGTATAAGAAACTCAAAAAAGGCATAAAAAAGTAGAGGTTAGTGATGATTTTTGGTGAAAAGTTTTACGGTTATTTACGCAAGTTACGCCCTTGGCAAGCTTCGCTTTTTGCATTAGTACTTGCTGAGCGTTTACGTCCTAACTATCTCCTTTTTTGTTCTATTGCTAATGATCACCAAAAAGCTCAATTATTTAATGATGTGATTGATAAATTATGGGTTTATCATACTGATAAATTTAATCATATTGAGCTTAAACCTTTAGTAAAAATGCTCAATAAATGTATGCCTAAAGATATTGATAATTTAGGTGCTAGTTTTGCGTCAGATGCTGTAAGCGTACTTTTATGCTCAGTTAATGCTCTTATTGAGCGTAATGGTAATGAGGCAGTAATAGCAAGTGATATTGCCGAGAACACAGTTGTTAAATTTTTAGAGGCTAATAGCGAAGATACTGCTAATGATGATGCAGATGCAGATCCAGAAGGTAAAGATGATGATCTTTACGATAATGAGGTTATGCAAAATGAAATGGATTTTCAGATATCTTTAATGGAGGATTTACGTAAAGATGATAGATCCCTTATTGCCCCTAAAGCATATCGTGATGCCATAAGAAAAGAGGGAATCTCTAATATTGGTATTAGTATCTAAGAAAAACAATGACATACTCCCCACGCATAAATGCGGGGGTTTCTAGTATCAACAAATCTAGCCTACTTTTGTAGGTCTTACA
>CALXYT010000065.1 GCA_944393045.1 uncultured Succinivibrionaceae bacterium
AAATAATACAATAGATTTTAAATTTTTTGAGAATGCCTTATATCCCCATAGCTAAAGCTTGGGGCTTTACGGCTGGGGTTGGTAAAACCAATTTCTTTTACCTTTAAAAAATAAGCTGGACCAATTTGATAATTCTCATTTAAATCCTTAACTGCTAAAATTGCTTGATTAAGGGCTTTCATGCGTTTTATGGTTTCTTCTTCAAGCTCCTTATCATTAAAGTTAAGCATTTTTAAGTTATCATTAACTTTAATCTCAAGAAAACGAAAACGTCTGCGCATCGCAAAATCAAAACTATCTACTGAGCGGTCGATATCATTCATCGTTCCTATAATATAAACATTTTGAGGGATATAGAACTTATCATCAGGATCGATATGAAGATTAGCATACTGCGTTACAATCTTACCTTTTTCACCACGGTATCCTGGATCTAAGGCAAAAAATAATTCCCCAAAAATCTTAGAAATCTCACCACGGTTTATCTCATCAATAATAAAGACATAATTCTTTAACTCGACTTTATTTACCTTTTTATGAGTGTTTTTTTGGAGGTTTTGGATTTTATTAGCAAGTATAAACTCATAAGAAAATTGCTGAGTTCCATTTTTTTATTAAAAAAGTCAGTTACATCTTTTACTTGTTTGAAAATTTTTCCTGACTCTAACATTTGCCTAATATGATCTAAACTTAAGGATACATTTTTCATGACAGAATTTTTAGGAATATGAATTTTAATGATGCTATCATCAACACCTGTAATATAAAACTCGCGTTCATTAAGAGTATAAAAAGGTTGCTCACTCAAATTCTCATTCGCTAAAAACTCATCTATTGCCTCTTGCACCGATAATTCCTTGGCAATCATTTCTGCTGATTTTTTAGAGTCCTCATAATTCTTGCGAGCTTTAGCAATAAAACTTTTAAAGATCCCATCTTTTAACTCAAAGCCCATGGAACCATCGCTATTAAGCTTTGGGCGTAAACCTTCCATAAAATCTGAGTAATCATAACTTGGATGAAATTGCACAAACTCTAATTGGCTTTTTTCATCTAAAGAGAGCTTCTCACAATCACAAGTCGCGCCATTTGAGATAATATTACTAGCAATAGCCTTAGCTAAATAAGTTTTACCAGTTCCAGGTGCGCCACGCAAGATTATATTCTTAGAGCTAAGTAATATTGAGGCATACTTATCCTCGATTTTTTCCTTTGTTGCCATATTTTCCTTCCCATTACCGTCACTAGTAGAATCTTTAGCTTCATTTTTAGTCTTTAGCATAAATTCTAAAATAAAGCTATCCCCATCTTTCCCAAAACGCTTTAAAAACTCCTTAGCAAACAAGATACCTGAAATACATTCCAGGAAAAAATTACAAACTGCGATCCTTCCTGTTTTTCGTAAGTCAAATAGGTAATCGCTTTATTATAATGAGGAGCATATTCTTCTTTACTTGAATAATCCCTTTAATTACATTAATACCTTTTCTTTCTTTAAAAATAGGAAATTCCTTTTTTATTATTCTAACAATAAAGCCTCAATTGTTTGTTCAAATATCTAAAAAAACAATTGAGGCAAGGTTTTATTGGAAATCTCTCACCTTTTTAAGGTCGCTGAATTATTTCACATCTACACTCTTAATATAAATATTTAACACTTTATATTTATTACCAACACCTGGATTATCAAGACTAAAACGATTATCGCTCCACTCTACAGTATCTTTAGTAATAAATACAGAATATTTTTCATCTTGCGTAACTGTAACTTTACTCATATGACTCTAACTTCTTAGTACTTAATTATGTTTAACTTCTTAGAAGCTCTGCAAGCTTTTTACCCTTATCTGTAAGCTTTAAGCAATTTTGCGCCTTTCCTTCTTGCTCATCAAAGACGGATATGCGCTCAATATATTTATTGCACTCATCGCTCATTAAAAACTTTATCATATTATACTTAGTAGCACTGCGTAGTGACTTTTTACCAAGTAATGACAAATTAAGCTCTTTTAAACAATCCTCTTCATAAGCCTCATCATTATTATCAAGTAAAATAATTAATGCTTTTACAAGCTCCTCAGTACTTATCTCATCAAACTCTCTATCACTTCCACATCTTACAGGAATATCTCTAATGTTATCTTTTATAACCAAGCATAGATATTTTTCCTCACCTCGAGTAGAAATGGCAATATTGGAATTATTAACTACTACCTCTCTTAAAAATTCCTCAACTGCTCTATCGGTAATACGGCTTTTTGCTAAACCAATGTATGACTTTATTTGCGTTAATAAAGCTTTTACGTTAACAGGTCCCTCTACATCTAAAACAGCCTCAATAAATGCCTTATACCTATCCTTATTAGCAGTTGATACAGGGATAAACTCCTCTTTTAACGCTTTATAATCCGCATGCTTATATTGAATAAAGCCAAATCTATTTCCTTCCTCCTCATCTTCTACTTCAAATTTGGCAATAAGATTTTCCGTTACTATTGGTTCTTCTTTAATGGTATTTATTTCTACCTTCTCTTGTGAAAGTAATGCTTTATTTACTGCATCAAGTAAAGAGTTTTGTGAAACTTCCCGGTTATAGAACCAATCGGTAGACCAAATGCGATAAAACTTCCATCCCATCCCTTCAAGTACTGACTGTCTTAGGCGATCTCTATCACGAGCACTTTTTGAGGAATGATACGTTTTACCATCACACTCAACTGCTAATACAAAATCTGAAGTATTTGGTCTTTTAACACCTAAATCAATACGATAATTTGAACAACCAACCTGAGAAACAACCGAGAATCCATGTTCCCTTAAAAACATGCACACATCTTTCTCAAAATCTGAATCAAACCTATCTTGATTATTTACAGATAATTGCGAATTTAACGCAACAACACCACGCTCAGCATAATCCAAGAAGTCATGGAAGACTTTTCTACCTTCATTTTTAGCATCGATATCAATATCTATGGCCTTAATAGAAGATACTACCTTAAGATTTAATTTTGCTCGGGTAATTGCTACATTTAAACGGCGCTCACCACCTGATAAGTTTATTGGTCCAAAGTTTTGGACTAAAGGATCATTTGCTGACTTTTTAGCAAAAGTAATACTAAAGATTATTACATCTCGCTCATCACCTTGCACTGATTCCAGGTTTTTTACAAAGAATGGCTCAGGAATATCAGCTGAAAAATAAGGTTTAAGCTCTGGTTCAAGTTCAGTGCGTTTTTCTATTAACCTTTCAACTAAATTCATTTGCTCTTGGTTAAAGGTAACTACCCCAACACTACGCTTACCTTGATATTTTTTATAAGTTTCAAGTACTAAATCAACTACTTGATTAGCCTCATCAAGGTTTACTTTTTTACCTCTACCTTTCCTATTAGGAGACACATAACGCTCTTTATAGAAAAACTCTACCCCACAATCTGCTTCCTTAGTAGCAGAGATAGCCTTTGATGACGGAAAAGTTACTAAATTTCCTTGATAGAAATATTTATTAGAAAAAGCAATTAACTCCTCAAATCTACTTCGATAATGCCAATTAAGTCTCACATAATTCATATTAGCTAAGCAGCAGTCTAAAATTGATTCATATGATATTGCCTCTTCTCCTTCCTCTAAATTATCATCGTCAATAAAACTCTTAAAGAAATTAGTTGGTGGCATTTGTTTAGAATCGCCAACTACCACTACTTGTTTAGAGCGATATATTGCACCAATAGCATCTTCCACAAATACTTGTGATGCCTCATCAAAAATCACCACATCAAAACTAATATCCCCATTTTGTAAATAGGTACTAACACTTAATGGTGACATTAAAAAGCATGGTTTTACCTCTTGAATAATCTCTCCTGATTTACTTAATAGTGACTTAATGCTTGGCGATCTCTTTTGGGTAGCTGAGGTGGTAATATAATTTAATGCACTACCACTTATTGCCTTATTGACATCATAATGCTTATCTTTGGTGACTAAATAACAAATATCCTTTTTATTCTCTGCCAATTGCTCTTTTTCAAATTGCGCAAAATCCTCAATTAACGCATTATGTTTCTCCGCATTGAAATTGCTTAACTCATCAATATCATTTATAGCTTTAAGGCCCAATTGATAAAAATAGAGCTTCTTAAAGGCATTTGAAAGTTCTGAAAGCGCAATATCTTCTTCATTAGCTTTATCAAGATACGCTAACACATCATAATCTTTTAGTTTTTCGAGGATTTTATAAATGCCAATGTAAGTGTTGATAGCCTGTTTATTGCTTTGATATAAATTATTACAAGCATCTAAGCGATCATATACATAAGATAGATTATCATTTTCGATACTTAAACATTGCTCATCAAAGCTCTCTTTTAGGCTGTTTACATGCGCATACACATCATAGGTAAAAACTTTAGCAAAGTCCTTGGTAAATCTGGTGATATTATTTAACTCATTATCTAATGCCGGGTACTCAAGTTCCCCAAGTTTCCCAAAATTAAAATCATCACTAAACTGCGCTCTGACTTCTTTAAATTGTGCCAATAACTCTTTTGCCCCTACCCAGTCAAATGAACAATCAAAAGTTATATATTGACTTAACTTTAACTTATCTTTTAGCTCCTTAAACTCATAAACTTTCTTTTGGTAGTGCGTAACTTTAGTTAGTAACTCTAAAACTTTCTCAAAAACCAAATCCTCTGCATTTAACATATGAGCCTTTAAGTTATTAAGAATGGCTTTATATTCACTTCTATGCAAAATAGTGCGACTAAACCAAGAATTACACTTATTAGTTAAAGCTGTTAAATCATCACCAGCTTTACAATAATCTCGAATACTGGCTTTAAAAATGCCAAGAAGCTCTTTATCTGATATACTTACTTCCTCACCAAGATTTAAAAAGGATGCAATTCCTTTATAGTAATTGTCAGCACCTCGTCCTGAAGATTCTTTAATACTTAAAAAGCCGGATTTTTCAAGGAGGGATAATAAATTATTTATCTTACAAAGCTCCCCCAAACTATTAAGCTCTAACTCATAAGTTTTATTTAGATAATCTTTTGAAGGTTGGATTTTACTAAAGGCATCTTTTAACACATTCAGATTATCTGCTAATTTATCTAGCTCCTCTTGGGTAATATTAGTATTGCAATAACCATAAAAGACATTTTTATGGTAATCTCTATTAATATCACCTGAAAGCACTTTACCAATACTTTGGGCGTAATTTGTTAAAAGGTCTCCTACAGTGTTAACATAATCAACACCATAAGTTTCAATAGCTTTAATAGTAAATGATACACTTGGGGCATTGCGATATTTTGCAAAAGCCGCATATATCTCAAAAGGAGTTTTACCTGCGTATATTACCTCATGCATTCTATTGTTATAGTCATTTAACTTATCTATAACACCTGCCTTTTGCTCTTTCAGCTCTTCATAGTTATTTGGGGCGCTATAATGTTTTTCTAATGCGTCTTTTATATCAGTGGCAAAGTCTTTACTCTTGATTTTATCACTATGAAGATTTGCACAAAAAACATCCAAATTTACTTTCTTTAATCGTTCATAAACGACATTTAAAGCAGCAAGTTTTTCTGATACAAAAAGTACCTTTAAACCATCTGCTAAACACTCGGCGATAATATTAGTAATAGTTTGGCTTTTACCAGTACCAGGAGGACCTTGAAGCACAAAGCTTTCTCTACCTTTTGCTTTAATAATAGCCTCAACTTGACTAGAATCTGCCTCATAAACAGAGTGTAAATCTACTAAAGGTTCTTTTACTTTAGGTATTTGCCCAGGATTTAAACCTGAAAAGGAAGCATCGTGTTCTTTACCCCCTTTATAACAGCCTAAGATTTTTTGGACTAATGGATGCGCTAAAACTTTATCCTTGTTTTTTTCTAAATCTTTATAAGCACTAATTTTATGAAAGGCAAATAAGCCTAATACGCATCTATCGATTACTTCCCATTTTTTTGGTTTTATAATTTGAGTAAGCTTCTCAATATAATCCCTATAAGAGAGTCCTTCTTCATATTCAGGAATGATTTTATCAAATTCACTTTTTAACTTTTGGATAAAAGCAGGATTTACAATAAGATCGTCATCCGATAACTGTAAGGTTATTTTTTGGTTTTCTTTTATATTTAAATTAACAGGCTGTAAAAATATCGGGGCGTAGAAGAAGTCATCACTATCCTCTCTTTCATTCCACTTAATGAACCCAAAAGCTAAATTACAAATATTAATACCACGTTCTTCAATAAAGGATTTTTGCTTTTTATAGATATTCTTTAGTATCTCAAAATCTTTACCGATAAAAGAAATTGGTAAAAGGTGCATATTCTTAAACTTTTTAGCTCGGTAAGCTTTTAGATAAAGCTCTTTACAGCGCTCAAAAATTACGGCCCCATTAACTTTATCTCTGCCTTTTACCTTATCTGAGATGATTTTTTTGGTATCATTACTAATATCATTACTTATATTATTAACAGTAGCATAATTTGGTAGGGCAAGTATGTTCTCATCAGCTTTAGCTTCTAAAGGCTCATATACTTCATCTAAATCTTCCTCAAGATCATCAAAATCATCTTCATTCTCTAAAAAACTCAAATCATTATAGGCATTAAAAAAATTGATTTGCGCCTTTTTATGATTATCCTCATTTGTTAGCGCAAAAATTTCCTCAATATTAGGGGCAATAAGCTCCAGAGCATTAACTCCTTTAAACTTAAAATTTATTAGATTATTGCGTTTATCAGTATCTAATAATCTTTTCATTAAAGATTGGAGTTTCTGCTCCATAGATGAGTCTGATACTCTCAAACTAATAGTGCTATTAGTTTGCTCATCATTAACAGCATTTTTATTGTTATTATTATCAGACATTTGTTCATCCATGCAAGTCACCTAATATTTTATTTTTATATCAATTATAATTAAATACACTACTTATATAATTTTAATATATTAACAAATTTTACCCAAAAAGAACATATTTGCACTAAATAATCACCAATAATTGCAACTACCTCTTAATTTATGGCACTTTTTAAAATAAAGAACCAGGGGGCATAAACAGCCAATAAATGAAAGAGGCTTTTTGCCGCTTCAAAAAGTTCCTTCCTTAAATTTTCACCTAAAGTTTACCCACAAAATTTTTCATAAAACTAATGTAACAATCTCCTTAGCGATTAAGTGCTATGGTATTTTTATAGCTATTATTATTGCTGTTATCTTTTTTAGTTCACTTTTGCTACTTAATAAGCTAATATTAAGCTAAATTTTTACTTAATCACGCTTTTCTAAGACCATAATTAAAGATGTGGCTATATATAAGTATCTGGTATTATTATGAGCTTTACCCATTCTTCTAATTTTAGTGCTTTTATCCATGAAGCTAAGAACTTAATACGTCTTGCCCTACCTATTTTTATTGGGCAATTTTGTATGACATGTCTAGGTTTTATTGACACACTTATGGCAGCTGATGTAGGAACTGTGGATCTTGCCGCTATTTCTCTCGGCACCACCTTTTGGTCACCAGTAGTACTCTTTGGGGTAGGGCTTACTCTTGCTCTTGCCCCAATAGTTGCGCAGTTAAAAGGTGCAAGACTTGCCCATCTAATTCCAGGGATTGTTCATAATTCACTTTTGCCGAGTGCCATTATTGCCATAATCTCGATGTTATTTCTTATCTTTGTGCCTGAATACTTATTTGTCTTCATTGATGATTCAGAGTTTGAGCTAAAACAAAAAGCCACCGATTACCTTTTTTATATAGCCTTTGGCTTACCAGGAGCCTTACTCTTTAATATCTTAAAAAATACCACAGAAGGTTTATCTATTGCGCTCCCTTCTATGATAATTGGTATTGTTACCTTATTATTTAATATCCCTATTAACTATATCTTTATTTACGGTAAATTTGGCATGCCTGCTATGGGAGCAGTTGGTTGCGGGGTTGCAACCACTATTGTTATTTGGCTTTCCTTCTTTATGCTATTAGGTTACTCCATTTGGTCTAAAAAACTAAAAGACTTTAAATTATTACGTAGTAAACACCCATTTGAGGCAAAAACTATTAAGCATATCTGCGTTGTAGGTTTTCCGATTGCAATTGCGCTTATTATTGAAACATTCTCTTATTCTATTGTAGGTTATGCCTTAACACCATTTGGCTCAACTGTTATGGCAGCAAGCCAAATAGCTAATATTATCTGTATCTTAGTCTTTATGATTCCAATCTCTATTGCAAGTGCGGTTACCATTAGAGTAGGTCATAGCTTAGGGGAAAACTCCCCGCTACGTGTAAAAAGAGCAGCTCTTACAGGTTTAGGACTTGCCGCCCTTGTTATTATCCCAACTGCTTTTACTGTCTTTTGCCATAGATCTGATATTATCGGGATATTCACACAAGATAGTAACGTTATCTCCATTGTCACACCACTCTTTATCTTTATCTTAATTTACCAATTACAAGATGCCTTATTTGGTACAACTTTAGGTATTTTACGTGGCTTTAAAGATACTAGATTCTTAATGAATGCTAACTTCATTATTCTTTGGATTATTGGTATTCCTATTGGTGCGCTATTAGGTTTAACTGAATTTTTTGGGAAAAAATATGGCGTATATGGCATGTGGGGTACTTTAGTTGCCTGCTACTATGTTATGACCTTAACATTTAGTGCCAGAACTTATTATCTTTTCCGTAATATTGATAAATATCTTGCTAAAAACGATACATCTATACACTAAAGAAAGACTTAATCTTCTATGGTTTGTTTAATAATAACAACTAAAAAAGGCAAGATATGTATTTAAAAATTACTAAATCAGGCAAGCATCAGGTCGTTTATCTAATGCATAGTTACCATGACAAGTATACTGGTAGGGTAAAAAACACTGCAATGAGGGAATTTTACTAAGCAATTAGCTCTAAACGTTAGTAGCCTTAATAATACTTATGACATTAATAACGTAACACATTGGCCTAATAGCATATTAGGTGATTGCATTTACGCTATTACCCCTTAAAAATTGCTAGCTTAAATGTCCAAGATCCTGACAATATGCTTTTAAAGGAAGACCTACAAACAGGGAGATTGGATAAAGAAAGTAAATATTTTCTTGATAGTACAATGAGGGTTTAACTTTAAGATTCAAGTATAAAACCGTAAGCTTTAATAACGATAACTACTCCATTATCTATACCTACTCTATAGATCATGAAAAATATGATTTATAGTTTAGTTACTATTTAGTTGCCAAAGCTAAACATATTAGTAAAAAGAGACTACAGAACTTACTATTGCCGCAGGCAAAAAACTCCAGGAATTTGCAGGTTATAGAGCTTTTTTATGCCAAATCCCCAAAGGTAAGAGTTTTACCAAACCCAGCCGTAAAGCCCTTAGCTTTAGCTATGGGGATATAAGGCATTCTCAAAAAATTTAAAATCTA
>CALXYT010000066.1 GCA_944393045.1 uncultured Succinivibrionaceae bacterium
TTAAATTATATCTCAGGAGTTTTTACGACATTTTTAACCATATCTAATTTACAGAGTTTTCTTCACACGCCCCAAAAAACAACAATCCTCTTATCCTAAATTTATTAATTCCCGTCAAACAACACATAAAACCCAGGCAACATCACACAAAATTACCACATAAATCTATATTAATATTTTGCTATTAATATTTTAAAATCCTTAATTGATAATGATATTTAAGGAAAACTTAAATATTAATATCTTTTAACAAGAACTAATGATTAATCCTCGAATTAATCATTAACCCCAGTAACTTTGCGAGCAGAATCTCCCCACAAAAGCTCCTGGATTGGGAGATTGAAATAAATACTTCATCAGACTCACTATCTCAATCTCTATACCGAATTTCCGATCTTCAATCATCTCCTGCTCAACCATACCACATTCATGACTTCTTTTTTTTCGTTAAAGTTCTTTAATTTTTCTGAATTTTAATGACTCTTTTTCAGGTTCTTACTATTTTTTTTTGCGTTAATTTTTGTAAAAGTGTGTATATCTGCACAGGTTAAAGGATTTTATCAATTAAAATGTAAAGAGAAGATTTTTTAAGTTATTAAGTTTATTTAGCCTAAAAGATTCCTTAAGACCTTTAAAGCCAGCTAAATTTAATAATCCACTCTATGTTACTAACACTGCAAAAACAAGACTAAAGCTTATAGCAGATAAAAGGAGCATATATGGGAGTATACAATACCGAGACTATTGAGCTTAATAATGGGGTTAAAATGCCATTATTAGGTTATGGGGTATTTCAGGTTTCATCTGAAATATGTGAAAAATGTGTTGTAGATGCACTTGAGGTAGGTTATCGATTAATTGATACAGCGCAGTACTACGGAAATGAGGTTGAAGTTGGTCGTGGCGTGCTGCGATCAGGTGTTCCCAGAGAAGATATCTTTATTGTTTCAAAGATTTGGATTGATAATAGCGGTTATGAAAAAGCAAGAGCTGCTATTAGAAGATCTCTGGTAAATCTTAAGACAAACTACATTGATCTGATGCTTATCCATCAGCCGTTTGGTGATTACTATGGAACTTACAGAGCTCTAGAGGAAGCATATAAAGACGGATTACTTCGTGCTATTGGTGTAAGTAACTTCTATCCTGATAGATATATTGATTTAGTGCTAAATAACCAAATAGTTCCGCAGGTAAACCAAAACGAAACTCATGTCTTTTATCAGCAAAAACAAGTGCGTGATGTTATGAAGCAGTATGATACTAAGCTTATGGCTTGGTCTCCTTTTGCTAGAGGTCATAATAATTTCTTCCAAACTCCGTTATTACATGATTTAGCGCATAAGTATATGAAAACACCTGCTCAGGTTGCCTTAAGATTCTTAACGCAAGAGGGTATTATTGTAATTCCTAAATCTAGCCATAAAGATCGTATGATCGAAAACTTTAATATCTTTGATTTCAATATTGAACCTGTGGATATGGTAAGACTTAGAGCACTTGACTTTAATAAACCTGCTTTGGGGATACATACCGATGTGGAAACTGCTAAAGATCTCATTACAAGAAAAACTCCTATCATAGGTTAATGTTTTATATAAGTAATAAATAAAATACAATGAAAAACCCTTTGAGTAAACTCAAAGGGTTTTTCTGAGGAAAAAATTTATATTACTGCTTAATATCTATGAGATGCCCAGAAATCGTATTTACTTTGTGGAATAAGAGAAAGAAGGATAAATAAACCTGCAACAGCAAGGTTACAGATATAGATAATAATAATCCACTGCACCATGGTAAGACCTGCAAAGCTCCATGTTGCATCACCACAAATACCAGTAGGGGCAAATACTGCCGGTAACCAAACATCTAACTTAAACCATGATGGGAAATTTGCAACTAAACCACAGGATGCGGCAAATGGATCATCTCTTGTTAATTCATAGCCACGATGCTCAAGGGCAATCAGTAAACCCCAGCCCGAGGAAACAGCCCAAATAGCAGTAGGAATTAAACGAGTAATAATATTCTTACAATGTAGCATACCGAAAATTGCCGCTACACCAAAGAACATAAAACATGCTCTTTCATATACACATTCAATACAAGGATTAAGCTTTAAGACATATTGGAAGTATAAACCACATGCTTCATAGAACATAAATCCCAAAAAGAGTAATAACCAAAATACTCGAGAATGAGGAAAGAAAAATCTAACAATCAGTACTAGTAATTTTTTTATCATTGCGTATGTCCAAATTTTTTGCGAGAGAAAAAACTGCAAAATAATCTTTTTAAAATAATATTAATAACAAGCGATTAAAAATTAGTGTACAACATTTAAATGTTCGATATAACAGAGTTATGTTACTAAAAAACTTATTTTGTGTGTTTTATCACAGGTATAAGGGAATGTTTTGAAAAAAGCAGTGAATCTTCTATGAATATTTAAGGGATAAATATATAAGCAAAATAAGCAATAAAAAGGATTACTTATAAAACAAGTAATCCTTTCTGATTATGAAACTTACAATATCTGGATTAAAACTTAAAATTTAAAATTTTGTTAAGCATTTATTTTGCAATTTGCGTTGCAGAATTCAGAATCCAGCCCATTTCTTCAAACCATTCGGTAGCTACTGGTAATAATAGCCAGGTGCATAATAAGCCACCAACTGAAAGAACAATGGTATATGGTAATGCAAGCATAAACATTCTTCCGTATGAAAGTCTGATTAATGGAGCGATAGCAGAAGTTAATAAGAAGAGGAATGCTGCCTGACCATTAGGGGTTGCAACAGAAGGTAAGTTAGTACCTGAGTTTATAGCAATTGCTAATTCATTATACTGCTCAAAACCAATAATACCGTTATTGAAAGCTTCTTGAATCTGAGTAATGTATACAGTTGCTACGAATACATTATCCGAAATCATTGATAATAAACCGTTAGCAATGTAGAAAAGTGGAAGCTGATGCTCAGGTGAAACAGAAAGCACATACTGAATGATTGGCTCAAAAAGCTTCTGATCGTTAATTACTGCAACGATAGTGAAGAATACACATAATAATGAGGTAAAAGGTAAGCTTTCTGTAAATGCCTTACCAATCTTGTTTTCACTATTAACACCAGTAAAAGTGGTTGCTAAGATAATAATTGATAAACCAATTAAACCTACAGCAGCTAAATGGAAAGCAAGCCCAATTATTAACCAAATACAGATGATTGCCTGGAAGAATAAAGATACCTTATTGTTGATGGTAAAGTTCTTAACTTGTTCATCGCTAGACTTTTTTAAGACGTTGTAAACTCTTTCAGGGAGCTTATGACCAAAGTCTAAGATATGGAATTTTTCAACAAAAGCACAAGTTAATAAACCAAGAACAAGTACTGGAAGAGAAACTGGAGATACACGAATAGCAAATTCTTTAAAGTTCCAGCCCATAACCTCACCGATGATAAGATTCTGAGGTTCACCAACTAAAGTACAAATACCACCTAAAGCAGTACCAACACCAGCGTGCATTAGAATTGAACGAAGGAAGAGTCTGAAGTTATCTAAATCTTCTTTGTTCTCAGTTGTAATGCCTGAGTTATCGCTTAAAGGGGTGTTTGGAGAGGTAATATACTCATGGTAAATAGCATAGAAACCTGAGCAAACGGTAATAATTACTGCTAGTACTGTTAAAGCATCAAGAAAGGCAGATAAGAAAGCTGATAAACCACAGAAGATTAGTGATAATACCATCTTAGAGCGCACTTTAATAATGATTTGAGTAAAGCAAACTAATAATAACTCTCTCACAAAGTGAATACCTGCCACCATGAACATCAGAAGAAGAATTACTTCTAAGTTATGGTAAATTTCACTTTTGATTTGACCTGTGGTAGTTAACCCGATTGCTAATGCTTCAATGGCAAGTAAACCCCCTGGTAATAATGGATAGCACTTTAATGCCATAGCAAGTGTGAAAATAAATTCACCTACTAATACCCAACCACAAAGGAAAGGAGAAATTAAAGACAAAATAGGATTGATAATTAAGAAAGCCAAAATGGTTAGTTTATACCAATTTGGAGCGTCCCCCATAAAGTTTTGGTATAAAGCCCCCATAGGCCCTACATTAGTAGAATTAGCAGACATTTAATGCTCCTAAGGATGTATGACAAAATTTTAAAAACTGCGAATTTTAACATATAAATGAAAGATTTATGCAAAAAACGAAATAAAATTGTAAAAAACTATAAAAAGGATCAAAAAACTTACTTCTGTAAGTTTTTTAAAGATAAAATCCCTTTAATAGCCTTAAGTCCGTGTTCTTACAATAGAAAATAAGTAAAATAACAGCAAAAAAATTCAAAAATAATCTAAGCATGGTTCAAATACTAACATCACCCAATTCCAAAAATCTTCCTCAAAACAGGCCAATATTCTCATACCTACACGCTTATATTCATTTAAATGTTATAAAACTATTAAACGATTATACTTTGGTTAAGAAATGAACTCTCTACTTCTAGAACTTTGGGAGATTTTTAAAAAGAGTCTTAAATATTAAATATTTTTAATTTTCAATATTTTAAAATTTTGTAAAAGTGTGTAGAATAATAAAAGGTTACTTTTTTGGTTTTATCAAGGTGTCTAAATTTCATTTTGACACTTTTTTATTATATAAAATAAGTAATCTAAATCTTGTAATATACCTTTTTAGTTGAGCTTTATTGAACCTTTGCTTAATAAAGATTTTTTAACAAGGTTGTTATGCCTAATCTAACTATCAGTTTTAGTAAATCTATTAAAGATTTTTAAGATGTTTTTTTAATATGCTCTAATTTACTTTATCAATATATCAATGTACAACATAAAAATGTACAAAATATAAAGCTAAAGGAGTAATAAAGACATATTTAAGATCATAGTGAAGATTTTTACTAGATTAAAGGCAGCAAGTAGTTATTTAGGAAATGGTTTAGTTACTGACAGTATATGAGTTTATTAAAGATATATCCAAAAAAATTTTAGTAGCCTTATTTTTTTGGTTGTCTTAAAAGACTGGTAGTTGAAGTATGAACGGCTTGTTATCAATTTTGTCATTTAACTCAATATCAATCATCACAATCTTAATTTCTTTATCATCTGTTATCGGTATTTTACTGGGTAACATTAGATATAAGGGTGTTGGTCTTGGTATTGGTGGCGTATTATTTGGTGGTATTTTTGTAGGGTGGTTAGCTCAAACCATGGGCTGGATCCCAACATCTGTCCAAATTAAACTTGACCTGGTTTCATTAGGTATTGAAGGTGAAACCTGGACTGAAGAAGTAGAAAAGTATTCCAGAAAGTACGCAGAATTTCAGTCCTTCAAGGATGTTTTAAAGTATATGCAGGAATTTGGTTTAATCCTCTTTGTGTATACTATCGGTATTCAGGTAGGTCCTGGTTTTTTTGCCAGCTTAAAAGGCGCTGGTTTAAAGCTTATCGGTTATGCAGTGATAATTGTATTACTCGGTGCTACCATTGCGTTAGGTTATAATATATTCTTCGGTCTTCCATTAGATTCTACAATCGGTGTTTATGCAGGTGCTGTAACTAACACCCCGGCTTTAGGTGCCGGTCAGACCATGATTGCTGAAATGGCTCAAGGATTTGTGAGTAATGGTCAAGATATCCCGGTAGGTTTTGATAAAGATAACGTATCAAGTGCTTATGCTTTAGCTTACCCATTCGGTATTTGCGGTATTTTATTAACAATGTTCATCATTCGTTTTGTGTGCCGTGTAAATATCGATAAAGAAGGCGAACTTTATGAATTACAAAAGAAGAGTAATCGTAAAGACTTGAATACTGTAAATGTTAGTGTGAGTAATACTGAACTGGTAGGTAAGACTATCAGTTGGTTAAATTCTCACTTTGAGGCTGATGACGTAGTATGTTCTAGACTAAAGCGTGGTAACACCTTAATGGTTCCAAGACCGGATACTGTTATTAAGGCTCATGATATATTTCATCTTGTAGGTACCGATGCAAACTTACAAAAAGCTTGCAGTTTTGTGGGTGAACAAGTTCAGGTTTCATTAACTACTAAGGGTACTGATTTAGTAGTACAAAAAGTTATTGTTACCAATGAAAAGATTTTGGGTAAGACTTTAGATTCTTTAGAAATCAAGTCAAGATTTGATGTAGCAGTATCAAGACTTATCAGAACTGGTATAGAATTTATTCCACACAGTGGCACTACCTTACAGTTTGGTGACCAGTTAAACCTCGTTGGTCGTAAAGAATCAATATTAGCAGTTGCGCAAATTGTTGGTAACAGTGCTGCTGAAATGCGTAAGGTTCATATGTTACCAGTATTTATTGGTCTTGTTTTAGGTATGCTCTTAGGCTGTATCGCAATTCCGGTTCCGGGGTTACCAGCAGCTCTTAAACTTGGTCTTGCAGGCGGTCCATTAGTAGTAGCTTTAATTTTATCTCGCTACGGTCATATCTTAACATTCAATAAGATTCACTGGTTTATGCCAGCCTCAGGTAATAGTGCCTTAAGAGAAATCGGTATTGTGTTATTCCTGTCAATCGTAGGGTTTAGCTCAGGTGCTGGTGGCTTTGTGGATGACCTAATCAATGGTCAAGGTCTTGTATGGATGGGCTATGGCGTATTTATTACCATTATTCCATTACTAATTTGTGGTTTCTTAGCATATTGCTTTAGTAAGATTAACTACTTATCAGTTTGTGGTATGTTAGCAGGTTCTATGACAGATCCTCCAGCATTAGCATTTGCTAATGGCTTATACCATAACTCAGAAGCAAGTGCTTTAGGTTACGCAACCGTATATCCATTTACCATGTTTTTGAGAATTTTAACCCCTCAAATCATGATAGTTATTGCATATGCTATAAGTGTAGCTTAAAACAGAAATAGGTATATAATACCTGAAAGTATAATACTTAAGATATTAAAAGAATAATTAGATAACTCGAAGCCCTCATTAAGTCATAAGCTTAAATGAGGGCTTTTTTATAAGTCCCCAAAACCAAACTACTACAAACATACCACCAAAAAACACTCTCATACTCAGGTAATAAACATGCTTTCTCACATGGTATATGGGGGCAGTCAGAAGGTAAGTCTGGTAAAAACGCTCAGGATATTATTTCCAACTTCTTAATTCCAGTTTCAATCTTAGATAAAGAAATCTTAGAAGCATCAGGTGTTGATAGGAATAGACTTTATAATGGTGATAGTGGTGATGTTCCTCACTGGACATAAGTACAGCTCCTAACACCAATAATTCTTCTTTAATTTTATTCCTAATTCCAAGCAAACTTTAATGCCATCCTAATGTGCTTTAATACTAAAAACGTCTTTAGATGATTGTCACCCAAAAATTTATGCAGCCCCATTAAAAAGAAAGCAGATGAGGGGAATATCACCTTATGTTCTATCTTACCCCCAGGATCTTATCCGTCACATCCATCAAATAATGAAATCACATTCATAAAACCGCTTCTTGGCATATATAAATATCATGGCAATATTTTATATGTTGTTAAATACTTTATTAAAATATTTATCATAAGAAAAAGAAAATAAAGAAATGATGGAATGGATAACTGGGGAGAAGCATTTTAGAAAATCAAATATGAAATATGATAAGAAACGCAAAAGAAGATGCCAAAGATAGCGACCTTGTAACCAAATAAGCTCTGAGTAAAATCGTACATAAAAAATCACCACACAAGTGGTGATTTTGGACTACATATGACAAATTGCTAGATAATTATTCAAGGATTACGATTAATGAATTTTCTTTCTTTATAGGTTTAAGAGCCTCAATACTTGTGGTGTTTTTTGTTTTTTTACGTGATTTCTTAGCGTAATAAAGCTTGCTTAGCTCTTTAGGTTTCATTGCAGCCATCGCCTCAAGTGATAACCCTAAACTTTTTGCTTTATGACATAATCTTATAGCTGTGCCATGAGCAAACCTTAGTTCTCGTTCAACATCGATAGGTCTATTATTAAGTGCAAACATGAGTGCCCTTTTTAAAACCACCGGATTCATCTGGCAACCTTGACCAATAACTCTGACTCTTGTCATAAAAAGATCTCCATAAGCATATTTTAACATCTTAATTTAAGTTTTAAAAAAAAATAGTGAGCTAATCTAAATTTTTTTGAATACGTTTTCAGAAAAAGTAAATTTTTGGGATATGTGCAACATTTTTAAGCGTGATTAAAAATCTTTAAACCTTAAAATTTTATAGCTTTGTAATTTTTTTAGTTTATTTTAAGTTGTATTTACTAAAGTTTTTGATTTTTTCTGGTAATTTCTGCCAAAAAAGCATAATGTTGCACTCAATAATCCATGCAAATTATCCCTAAAAACAGTTTCTAAGCTCAATTTCAATAACAAAAATTTACAAAATAGCAATTCTTTAAAAAACTAATCTTTTACAAATTTTTATGTTACTTTTATGGCAAAAACCACTACCAAATACTTAAATAAACCTCCTGATTTAGAATAGAAGTATTGCTTTAATAAAAATATTCTCTAAAATTTCAAGTATGTCTGACTACTTTAGGAAATAATCAAGATGCCCAACAACTTCACCTCTCCAAACTCATCATCAGAAAATCTAAACAGTAAGGTAAATGGATCTAATGATGGAAATAGTGCCAGCGGTGCTAATAGTGCAACTTTCACTAACCCTTATGCTTATACATATCAGGAATTTGTTGTGCCGGTATCAACTGCCAGAGTTGCTTCGCTAATTGAAGGTGGTGGCTGGGTATCCTCAGCTTTAGCTGCCATTTTTAATAAAACATTCTGGGTGGTTTTAGCATTTATAATCTTAGCTAAGATTATTGCGTATTCTTTGGGAATTATCCCGCTAATAGGGGATTTTTGTTTAACACTGTTTACTGCTTTAGGTTTTGGGTATTTAGGTGCTAATTACCAAACCCAGCCGTAAAGCCTCTAGCTTTAGCTATGGGGATATAAGGCATTCTCAAAAAATTTAAAATCTATTG
>CALXYT010000067.1 GCA_944393045.1 uncultured Succinivibrionaceae bacterium
AATTTGTAAGACCTACAAAAGTAGGCTAGATTTGTTGATACTAGCCCCCCCGCATTTATGCGTGGGGAGTATGTCATGAGAGCATAAGTAGATTGCGCACTATTGCTTAACTTATTATGTACTTGTTTTGCATGGTTTGCCAATCTTGCTTTAAAGTTGAGCTAAAAAAAGCCATAATAAAAATACTTGCTTAAACTACAAGTAGTATGTGAAATATAAAAGAGGTTTAAAAGAATGTTAGCTAAGTTTCAAACACGCGGCTCCTGCTGTAAAGAAATAGTTTTTGATATTGATAAAGATGATAATTATAGAGTTTCAAATATAGTGTTTTATGGTGGTTGTAATGGCAATTTAAAAATGATTGCTAAATTAGTTAATGGTATGACTGCTGATGAGATTATCGCAAAATGCAGCGGTAATATTTGTGGTAATAAAGGCACATCTTGCGCAGATCAGCTCGCTAAAGCTGTGGCAGCTGCTAAAGAGCAAATTTAAGACAAAAAAATCCTCTACCCAAAAAAGTAGAGGATTATGCTTTTTTCAGCGTTAGTTCAAGCAAGAACCAGAGCTAAACCTATTTATGATAGCTTTCATAAAGTTTCTTAAAGCTTGGTAAAGAGCGCTTAATCATATCTTCTGATACGCAATAAGCGATACGTACATAACCAGGACAACCAAAGTCATCAGAAGGAACAAGTAATAAATCAAGTTCCTGCGCTTTTTTACAGAAGCTGTAAGCATCATCTTCTAACGCTTTAACAAAGAGGTAAAATGCCCCTTGTGGAAGCACGCATTCATAACCAATTTCTGATAAGGAGTTATAGATTAAATCTCTATTTCTGGCATAAATGCTTAAATCAGAGGTTAAGTGAGCACATTTTTCGATAACATGCTGCCATAAGCTTGGTGCACAAATAAAGCCAAGAGACCTACCAGCACCACAAATTGCTGCATACATGGCTTTATTATCTTCCATAGTATTTGGTACTAAGATATAACCAATTCTTTCACCTGGGAGTGATAAAGCTTTAGAGTAAGAGTAGCAAATAAGGGAGTTTTGGTAAAAATCAGTGATAAATGGAGTAGTTACCCCATAGGTGATTTCACGATATGGCTCATCGGAGATAATATAAATAGGGTGATGATATTCTTCACTCTTTTTAGTAAGAATTTGCGCTAACTTAGTTAATTCTTCTTTGGAGTAAACCACACCACTTGGGTTATTTGGGCTATTAACAATAACAGCTACTGTTTTTTCGTCAATAGTTTTTTCAAGTTCTGCTAAGTTTAATCCTAAAGAAGGCATAAGAGCAGGAACAACTCTAAGCTCAGCGCCCATAGATTCTACAAAGACACGGTATTCAGTAAAAAACGGCGCAAAGACTATAACATTTTCATCATCAGCATCGATAATAGCACGTAATGAAATAGTTAAACTTGCTGCGGCTCCACAAGTTAAATAAACATCATCAGCGGTATAGTTTTTGTCATAACGTTTATTGATATTATCACTAATAGCTTTACGAGTTTTTGGGTCACCTTGTGCTGAGGTGTAACCATGTACATTAGTAGAAGGAGTTATTTGTAAAAGTTCATTAATAGTTTCTTTAATAGCTTCTGGTGCCTCAACACTAGGATTACCGATACTAAAATCATAAACTTTATCAGCACCAACTTCAGCAATACGCTTTTTGCCAAATTCAAAAATTTCACGGATCACGCTGCGATGTGATCCTAGAGTATACATTTTCTTATTAATCATTTTGCCAACCTCTAAGGGGCTATTGTAGAGATTTTTTAGGGAATATGTAAAGATTAATACTAAAAATTTCCTAAAAAGGACTCTAACCGTTATAATTACCATATAAATTTATAGTTTAGCTTCTTTTTACTATCCCTTAACGGATATTTTAGTAAAATTTACTTTTACTAAAGAAACTAAAACTAGTAGCTAAAAATCAATTAAAACCGATAAATTATCACGAGGTTTATATAATGAGTGCGCAAAAGATTTGTATGGTTTCGCTTGGATGTCCTAAGAATTTAGTAGATTCAGAGAACATTGTTACGCTCCTTATCAAAGAAGGTTATGAAATTACCAATTCTTTTGAAGATTGCGCCTTAGTTATTATCAATACTTGTGGGTTTATTGACCCTGCCATCGCTGAGTCTATGGCAAATATTAAAGAAGCCTTTGAAAATTGTGCAAAGGTAATTGTGACAGGGTGCCTTGGTCTCAGAAAAGATTATCTATATGATGCTTTCCCAAATCTTTGTGCCGTAACAGGACCTCACAGCCCTAATGAGGTATTGGAAGAGGTTAAAAAAGCACTGCCACTCCCAAAGAACACCTTAAGAGGCAGAGTTCCAAGAGGTGGGGTATTATTAACTCCTTCTCATTATGCTTACTTAAAAATTTCAGAAGGCTGTTCACACCGCTGCTCATTTTGCATAATCCCTAAGATTCGAGGTCCTTTACAATCATTTAAGGCAACTGATTTATTACAAAGAGCCAAAGATTATGTAAATAGAGGTGTTAAAGAGTTACTGGTAGTAGCGCAAGACACTTCTGCTTATGCTCAAGATTGCAATTATCCACCATTTATGGGATATGAGCGTGGTGATTTATATGCCTTAACACGAGAATTAGGTAAATTAGGTGTATGGGTGCGTGTACATTATACTTATCCATATCCACATGCTATTGAACTTGTTAAGCAAATGAGTGAGGGACTTGTATTACCTTATTTAGATATACCTTTGCAACATGTAAATCCTCGCATCTTGAAGCTTATGAAAAGACCTGGTAATTATGAACGCAATTTAGAGCTTATTGAATCATGGCGTAAGATTTGTCCTGATATTACGATTCGCTCTACTTTTATTGCAGGATTCCCTGGTGAGACGGAAGATGAATTTAATGAGTTACTTGATTTTATTAAAGAGGCTAAATTAGACAGAGTAGGATGTTTTGCGTATAGTCCTGTGCATAATGCCGATGCTAATTTACTGCCTGATCAAATACCTGAGGAGGTTAAGCTTGATAGAGTAGATCGCTTTATGCGCCTTCAGCAAGAAATATCGCAGGCTAAATTAGCACAAAAGATTGGTAAAGAGCTTGATGTTATTATTGATGAGGTTGAAGATTACGATCGCATTATAGGAAGAACTAAGGGGGATGCTCCTGAAATTGATGGTGTTATTTACCTTCATACCACCAAAGAGCACACCCCAAAGGTTGGCGATATCTTAAAAGCAAAAGTTACTGCTAATGATGAATACGATTTAGAGGGCGATATTATTAACTAAGAGTGCCAAATAAACAACAGGCAAAAAATTATCTAAAAACCAACCATAAGCAAACCAGATCAGACTAACAATTAAGGCTATGAGTGCACTCATGGCCTGTTAGAAATATAAAATTTGAGTTTTCATAAAATTTTGGCAATTAAGCTCGATCTATTTCACAAAATCAACTAAAAAAAATAATTTTTTACGAACTCTATCAGATTGCACAGATCTTTTTACAAAAAAGATTTATCGCTTTTTCAAAAACTTACTACAATCTAATAGTTTGATGTTGATAACCCTTATTATCTCTTGCCTTAGTTGATATATTGCTTTATGGCAAGAATTAAGTATATAAGGTTTATCATAAAACAACCAACAATAAAAATATAAAAACTCTATAAAAAAAAATAAAGGACAGTAGGCCAAAAAGATTATTGTTATCATTGCGCTACTGTTAAAAATTAAAGGTTACTAGGCTAGGAAAACATATCTTCGCAAGAAGGAAGGGGATTGTCATGACAAGCACTGAGCAAATGCCACTTTACCTGAAACAATTAATCGTTTTAGGTCGTAAGAAGGGCTATTTGACACATGATGAAATATATAAAAGAGTAGCTAAGGAAAATTTAGATGAGGATACAATTGCTGATTTAATTCATACCTTAGTGAATATGAATATCGATGTGTATAAAGAAGTTCCGAGAGACGAAGATGAACGCATCTTCCAGCAGAACACTGATGAAGATGAATTAGTTCTAGTGCAGGATCAGAGTCGTGACCCATTACGTATTTATATGCGTGAAATGGGCAATGTTCAGTTACTTGATCATAAAGCTGAAATTACTATTGCCAAAAAAATCGAAGAACAAACCTCAGCAGTTCTCTCCTGCATGGCACGTTTTCATCAACCTGTGCAGGCATTACTTGAGCAATATGATAAGTTAATTGCTAATAAAGAACCTATTGATGATTTAATTATCGGTATTTATGATCATAATGATGATGTTCCTACCGATAGCTCTTCCATTGAAAATGCTCGTGCTAGCTTAAAAGCTGCCTCTAAAGCTATGTTAGCTGAACAGGAGAACTTAGAGATGCCTACTGAGGAAGAGCTTGAAAATGATGGGGAAGCTGAGCTTGATGAAGATTTAGAACTTTCAAGCATTGAAGAAGATGATAAACCTCAGGAAAGTTCCCCGCAAAATACTGAAGTAATTGCTAAGATTATGGAAAATATTCGTAATGCTTATAATAAAGCTGTAGCAATTTCTAAGGAGCAAGGAACAAGATCTGATAAATACTTTCAAGTTATTGGTGAGCTTTCAGAGGAATTTAGTAAGATAAAGTTTAATGCTAAATTTTATGCTGAATTATTTAAGATTGTTGAAAATATCAATAATGATACCTCCTTTGTAGTTAAATGCATAACCGATATGTTAGTAGTTGAGGCAGGTATTAAGCAGGAGTTACTAAGCCGATGCGGGTTTTATCGTAATATCGCGAGTAATGAATGGTTAGATAAATTAAAGCTTTCTTTAGGTCAAGAGGTGTATCGCTTAGAGCCTCATCTTGATAAGCTAGAGCAGTCTATTGTTATCTTAGCGCAAATTGAAGAGCAATGTGGCATTACTATTCAAGAAGTTAAAGAAACAGCAGCCCGCATGAAAGTATGCCAGAAGCAGGTAATTATTACTAAAAATGAAATGGTAAAAGCTAATTTACGTTTAGTAATTTCAATCGCTAAAAAATACTTAAAGCGTGGTATGGCCTTAGATGATTTAATTCAAGAGGGCAATATTGGACTTATGCGTGCTGTGGATAAGTTTGATTACCATTTAGGCTTTAAGCTATCAACTTATGCAACATGGTGGATTAAACAGGCCATAGTACGTTCTATTGCTGATCAATCAAGATCTATTAGAATCCCAATTCATATGAACGATACTCTTAATAGAATCAATGCTTATAGTAGATATATTTTTCAGCATGAGGGGAAAAAGCCTACTGTTGAGGAAATTGCTGAGAAGCTGAAGATCCCCAAAGATAAAGTTATTACTGCTATGAGTATGCCATTTGATCCTGTATCAATAGAAACTCCTGTTGGTGATGAAGAGTCCCATTTATTAGATATTCTTGAGGATGAGAACTCACCATTGCCAGAGGAGGAGGTAATAAATGAGGATCTTAAGCGTGAGGTTGATCAGGCGCTTTATAATTTAGCCCCTAGAGAAGATAAAACATTACGCCTGCGTTATGGTATTGGCGGTGAGAGTGAGCATACCTTAGAGGAAATCGGTAGACATTTTGGGGTAACCAGAGAAAGAGCTCGCCAAATGGAGAACCAGTCATTACGGAAACTTCGCAGTCCGAATCGTTCCTCTCATTTACGAGTATTTACCGATTCTGAAAAATAATCCAGTAAAGCTTAAAGCAAACTAAAGCCTTAACCAAGTTTAAGCTAAGTTAAGGCTTAATTTTTACTTTTTCCTAACTCCCCACTACACCAAACCAACCACTATACCCAAAAACCAAACCTAATTCAACCAGCACTTACCTCACTTTTAGGCAGGTTTTATCTTTAAATTGTGCAAGATAAGTGCTTAGACCTAAGCGATAATGTTTGCGCACAATGCCATAAATTTGGGTAAGTTTAAAGCAATCTAAAAAGGTAAAGATGGGCATTTTTACACTAGTATCACTGATGTTGTAGGTTGTTGGGGTAATAGTGATATCATTTTTAATAACCTGTTGCTTTTTTGCTTCTTTATAGATATCCAAAGCAAAGGCATAATGGGAGATAAGAGGATAACCGCTATAATGAAAAATCCCATAAAGGTTTTTGTTATTAGGTTCCTCTAATACTTTTTTAGCCATGTTCAGTAAAACTTCTGCTAAATCATTAGCTGGAGTAGGGGAACCAAACCAATCGCTCAGCACATTGATGTTAGAGGTGGTGCTTAGGGCAATTTTTAAGATATTACTTACAAAGTTATCTGAGTATTTTCCAAAAATCCATGCACTACGTACAATTATTGTTTTTTTATTATGCTTAAGGGCAAGTTTTTCGCCAAGATACTTGCTCATGCCGTATATATTAACAGGATTTGGTTTATCTTTTTCACAATAAGGAAGCTCAGTTTTACCATCAAAGACTAAGTCGGTGGAGATATGAATAAGGGGGATATCAAGTTTGCTACAGCATGAGGCAATATATTCAAGGGCATAACCATTTACTCCCATAACATGAGCAAAATTATCAGGTTCTTCTGCTGAGGTGACTTTGGAGAAACCGGCAGCATTAATAACAATATGTGGAGTATGTTTGGCAAAGTAGCTCTTAACTTGCTCCTCATTGGTAATATCAAGTTTAGTATGTGTAGGAGTAAGCACATTAAATGAGTAGCTTTTTGCTTGCTCTCTAATTTCTTTGCCTATTTGTCCAGAGGCTCCGAGAATGAGTAAAGTTGGCATAGCGTACCTCTAAAATTACTAAAAAATTATAAGTACCTACTTTGATTGTAATTTGTCAAAATTAAGCGTGGTGTGAAGAGTATGCGAAAATTAGAAAAAAATTGTCCCAAGGTAAAAAATTGCACAAATGTAGCAAAAACTCAAGCAAATTTATCTTAACTCATTATACTCCTTAAGTCCTTCCTAAAACATCCACCAAACCCATACCAAAATCTAAACTCAAACATAAACCTTACTTGTAAGTTATTTAAAGGCTTTCCTAAAAGCATATCATTTTGGTAATAATTGCTTAGATAATAATCTATGCAAGACTTTTTAGTAAAAAAGTATTGCACTAAAAAATTTTAAGGCTATAATGTTTTCTGAACCTTAAACAAGGGATAATACGATTTAAATAAAATATTCATCTTGTTCCCATCGTCTAGTGGTCTAGGACGACACCCTCTCACGGTGTAAACACGGGTTCGAACCCCGTTGGGAATACCAAAAAATCATCCATAAAAAATCCTTAAAAAAATTCCAATCACCCTAATTCCCCTGATATACCATGATTTTTACGCATCAAAATATCGATTTTTATCTATTTTTTTATAAAAAATCCGACCGATTTAGGAAAATTTGATACCTTTTGCACTCTTAAATAAGCTGTTTTTTGCAATATAAGTGTTATAACCAGAATTAATAGCTTTAGATTTCCTTAATTAGACATGGCAGTTATTAAGATACCTATCTACCTTTAAAAAATGGGCGTATTATGAGTAAAACAATTAGTAGGTAATCATGTTTTACTTTAATTGAACCTGTAGTTGTGATTGTAATTTTACGAATTTTAGTTGCCACAGCCCCAAAAAATTTATGGATTTACAGGAGAATTTGTAAGACCTACAAAAGTAGGCTAGATTTGTTGATACTAGCCCCCCCCGCATTTATGCGTGGGGAGTATGTCATAGACAGAATGTAGTTCTACTTATGAGAATGCTGGCCTTTGCTGTATAAGGGGGCAAATAGACGAGATTATGCTTATGTTATCTTAAGAGGATTTAAAGCTGAGGACTGCTCTTTAAAATACACCTGAGCTCAAGATAAAGAAACCACACATAAAGGCTAACTGCAAAAGTAGGCTTGATTCTTAAAGTTTGAGATAATCTACATACTAATAACGATGTATCAGTTAAAATATTATTGCTTATAATTAAATACTAAAAATTTGCCAATACATTATTTTGTAATTTGGATAAATAAGAAATAAAAATACATCATCCCTATTAAGGAAGAGAATAATGCGCAATTTTGGGGATATTTGCAGCAGTTGCTGCCCCAAAATTTATGGATCTGCAGCGTGATGCAAAAATTTCATATCTATATGGTCTAAAAGGTGCTATTGAAAGCGCTAATCAACTCCTTCGCTCCTATGCAATAGTTCATGGTTTAGATTCTTTATCGATTATTGAAGAAGATGCCAAGGCAAAAGGTACTGGAGATATTGGTTATATAAATGCCATGGTAAAATTTGAGGGCAATAAGATTGTAAAAACCACTACTGATTCTAATCAAACATTTTTTTAAATTATAGTTACGTTGCCGTAGCTTATCGCGAAGATAGAAACCCAGGTCTTGTGCAAGTTATAAGTCATGACATACTCCCCACGCATAAATGCGGGGGTTTCTAGTATCAACAAATCTAGCCTACTTTTGTAGGTCTTACAA
>CALXYT010000068.1 GCA_944393045.1 uncultured Succinivibrionaceae bacterium
ATGGTCGCTTAGCTCAGTTGGTAGAGCATCTCCCTTACAAGGAGGAGGTCATAAGTTCGATCCTTATAGCGACCACCATGATTTCTGATATGGGTCCTTAGCTCAGTTGGTAGAGCAGTTGACTCTTAATCAATTGGTCCACAGTTCGAGCCTGTGAGGACCCACCAGATCAGAGTTCATAATAATTTTCTTTCGTATATGGGTCCTTAGCTCAGTTGGTAGAGCAGTTGACTCTTAATCAATTGGTCCACAGTTCGAGCCTGTGAGGACCCACCATAACGAACCTTCTACTTTAGCTCCACTAGCTAGATTTAATCGAGCAATTTGTAAATCCCACTTGAATTCTACTTAAAACTTTAGGCTTTATGCATCATAAACATAATCCAATCCTCTAAAAATACGCACTAAAGCTTGCGTATACGTTATAATTACTTTGAAAGGTAATTTTTTAAGTATTAAAGCTAAATACAAAAATCAAATAAGAGTGAAATATTTGTGGCAGTAGTATTAGGTATTGATCCGGGCTCCAGAATAACTGGTTATGGCATAGTAAAGATTGTAGGCGGTAAACTTGAATATTTAGGTTCAGGTTGTATTAGAACCCATGGTGATGTGCAAGCTGTTAAGCTTGGACAAATTTACGATGGGGTAACAGAGATTATTAGAGAGTTCTCTCCTGATTACTTTGCAATAGAAGAGGTATTCTTAGCTAAAAACCCTATGAGTACAATTAAACTTGGGCAAGCCAGAGGTGTTGCGCAGGTGGCTGCCGTAAAACAAGGCATAGAGGTTTTTGAGTATTCAGCTCGTCAAATTAAGCAAGCTGTGGTAGGTTACGGTAATGCCCAAAAATTTCAGGTGCAGGCAATGGTAATGCATTTATTGTCTTTAGCTAAATCTCCTCAGGCAGATGCTGCTGATGCTTTAGCATGTGCCATTTGTCATGCCTATACGATTTCTTCACTTATTGGTTTAAGCATTGGTGGTCTTTCACAAAAAACTAAAGGTACGGCTCGTGGTAGATTATATTAACGTTATTCTTTTACCCCTTAAGGTAAACTATAAGCCATAAAAAGCAAAAACATAAGTCATAGACCTTAAACTGTAAATCAGACAATAAAGGTACAAAAAACAGTGATCTCATTCCCCACTTAAAGCTAAGGCAAAAATAAAATAGTATTAAAGTTAAGATAAAACTAAAAGACAAAATACTTGCTTTATGCGCGTATCTATGATAAATTAGGCGAATATTTTTTAGGGTACCCTAACTGAATTAGTGATCGGTTAAGGGCGAATATAAACTTAAATTTTTCAAGGAAAAAATATGTCACTAAGTACAGCTCAGAAAGCAGAAATCGTAGCTAAGTTTGCACGTGCAGAAGGTGATACTGGCTCACCAGAAGTTCAGATTGCTTTATTAACAGCTCAGATCAACCACTTACAGGGTCACTTTGCTGTTCATAAGAAGGATTTCCATAGCCGTCGTGGTTTATTACGTATGGTTTCAGAACGTCGTAAGCTTCTTGACTACTTAAAGGGCAAGGACGAAGCACGTTACAATGCTTTACGTGAAAAGTTAGGCTTACGTCGCTAATTTGCTTAAAATATAGAATTTTTTTGAAGAAGGGAGCTTTTTAGTTCCCTTTTTTATTTCATAGAATCTTAACTTGTATTATACTTATACTTAAAATTAAGTAAGTAATAAGTAAAAAAGGTAAAAAAGAGTGAAACCTATTGTAAGATCATTTAAATACGGTAAGCATACCGTAACATTGGAAACTGGTGCGATTGCTCGTCAGGCTGATGCAGCTGTTGTTGCAAGCATGGATGATACTTCTGTTTTAGTAACAGTTTGTGCAGTTAAAGAAGTTGTTGAAAAAGATACAGATATGTTCCCATTAACTGTGGATTATCAGGAACGTTCTTATGCTGCAGGTAAAATTCCAGGTGGTTATTTTAAGCGTGAGGGTAGACCATCAGAAGGTGAAACTCTGATTGCCCGCTTGATTGACCGTCCGATTCGTCCGTTATTTCCAGATGGATTTGTACAAGACGTTCAGGTAATCGTTACTGTTATTAGTGCTAATCCTGAAATTCCAACCGATATTATTTCTTTAATTGGTACAAGTGCTGCTTTAACAATTTCAGGTATCCCATTTAATGGTCCTATCGGTGCTGCTCGTGTCGGGTATATCAATAATCAGTATGTATTAAACCCATTAACCTCCGAAATGCCTGCATCAGATCTTGACTTGGTAGTAGCTGGTACTGAGCCTGCAGTGTTAATGGTTGAATCAGAAGCTAATATCCTTCCTGAAGAAACTATGCTTGGTGCAGTAATGTACGGTCATGAACAAATGCAGACTGTAATTGCCAACATTAAAGATTTTGCGAAAGAAGTTAATAATAAGCCTTGGGATTGGCAGCCTCCAGTTGAAGATGCGGGGTTAAAAGAAAGAATCGCAGCCTTAGCAACTGAAGATTTAGGTAACGCTTATCGCATTACTGATAAATTAGAGCGTCAAGATAAAGTTGCTGCTATCAAAAAGCAAGTAATTGAAACTTTAACGAAAGAAGCTGAAGAAAAGCAGGAAACTTTAAATGAAGCACGAGTTGGCGGTTATTTTCATGAACTTGAAAAGAAGATCGTTCGTGCTCGTGTGTTAGCTGGTGAACCACGTATCGATGGTCGTAATTCTAAGATGGTTCGTCCATTAACTATTGGCACAGGTTTATTACCACGCGTTCATGGTTCAGCACTTTTTACTCGCGGTGAAACTCAGGCTTTAGTAACTTGTACTTTAGCCAGTGAAAGAGATGCGCAGATTATCGATGAATTATGTGGTGAAAGAGTAGAGCGTTTCTTATTACACTATAATTTCCCTCCATTCTCAGTTGGTGAAATTGGTCGTGTAGGTTCACCCAAGCGCCGTGAAATTGGTCATGGTCGTTTAGCCAAGCGTGGCGTAAGCGCCGTATTACCTTCAAAAGAAGAATTTCCATATACTATTCGTGTAGTATCTGAAATTACTGAATCTAATGGCTCAAGCTCAATGGCTTCAGTTTGTGGTTCATCATTAGCATTATTTGATGCAGGTGTTCCATGTAAGGCAGCTGTTGCAGGTATTGCAATGGGACTTGTAAAGGAAGGCGACAGATTTCAGGTATTAACTGATATCTTAGGTGATGAAGACCACTTGGGTGATATGGACTTTAAGGTAGCAGGTACTACTGAAGGTGTAACAGCACTTCAGATGGATATTAAGATTGAAGGTATTACTCGTGAAATCATGCAGATTGCCTTAAAGCAGGCGCATGAAGCTCGTATGCACATTCTTTCAGTGATGAATAAAGCACTACCAGCACCAAGAGCTGATATTTCACAATTTGCTCCACGTATTCATATCATTAAGATTAACCCTGATAAGATTAAAGATGTAATCGGTAAGGGAGGTGCAGTAATCAGAGATATTATCGAACAAACCGGCACTTCTATTGATTTAGATGATGATGGTACTGTTAAGATTGCTGCCTCAGATGGTCTTAAGGCTCAAGCTGCTATTGATAGAATCAATGCTATCTGTGCTGAGGTTGAGATAGGTAAGGTTTATCACGGTAAGGTGATTAAGATTACTGATTTTGGGGCATTTGTAAATATATTACCAAATAAAGATGGTTTAGTTCATATTTCTCAAATCTCTCATGAGCGCATCGCTGATATTAACGATTACTTAAAGGTTGGTCAGGAAGTTGATGTATTAGTACTTGAAATTGATAGACAAAATCGTATTAAGCTTTCAATGAAAGAACTATTACCAAAGGAAGCTCCAGCAGAAGCTAAAGCTGAAGAAGCACCAGAGCAGAATGAAACTCCAGATCAAGAAGCTCCTCTAACTTCAAATGACGACCTTAGCAAAGAAAACGAAGTGCCTCAAGAAGTAGCCCAGGAGGAGACAGCAGAAGATAAAGCTAATGATCAAGAGAATTTAAATGAACTTGAGCAGGCGCTTGAAGATGAATTTGCCCGAGTATTAAATGAAAGTAACACTGATACCAATGCGCAGGATGAAAGCGCAAAGAGTGAAGTTTCTGATGATGCTTTAGAAAAAACTCAAGAAAATAAATAGTTCAATTTAGAAAAAAATTGATAAATAATTAGCTAAATGTAGCCTGCGATATTATAATTGTATCGTAGGCTTTTTTAGTTACGCTATAAAAACAAGTAAACCGAAAAAACAAGTAAATCTTTAAGCTAATAGTACTGTTTCTGCCAGAATTCTTATAGCTTAAAAAAGCAGTTACATAATAAATAAGCTTAATAATATATATAAGTACAAAAACATCGCAGTTGATGATGACATAAATATGATTTTATGACATAAAAATGACTTTAAAATCTTTAGTAGGTGCTAATTATGATAGTAGCAACACATAATGGTAGTTTTCATGCTGATGAGTTAATAGGATGTATGATCCTTTCGTTTATTGAGCCTAACTTATCTATTATTAGATCAAGAGATCCTGAAGTATTAAACGAAGCTGATTACATTATTGATGTTGGTGGTAAGTATGATTTAGAAAAGAATTTTGACCACCATCCAAGTGAATTTACTCTAGCGCGTGAAAACCAAATTAAATTTGCATCAGCAGGTTTAGTCTGGAAAAAATTTGGGAAAAATGTTTTAGAGATTTTAGCCAAGCAGCAACAATTATTACCAAATAACACACTTTCAGAACAGGCATTGATTATTGAGAAATCTCATAAATATATTGATAAATCAGTTATGAGCTATTTAGATTTAGTAGATAATGGTCAGCTTGACAGTTATTTATTAGATATCTCTAAAGGTGCTACTACCCCGGAGCGTTTGGAGACATTTTTTGCAGTAAATGAGTTTTATAATAACACCCCAAGTTTACCATATTTAATTGCTATGCAAAATGTTACCGAGGGTACAGAGTCACAGCAATATCAGGTTTTTATCGAAACTATGGTAACGTTAAAAGTTTTATTTAGAAACTTATTTATAAAAACTATCTCTCAAGCAAGAGATGAAGAGGTAGTCTTAAAACTTTATGACGGATCTGAAATATTACGCTTAGATCGAAGATTACCATGGATATCTGCTGTGCAGCATAATTTTGAGGTATTTAATAATTGTAAGATTGTAATATACCCAGATACGAAACAAGGATATCGCATTCAATCACTCCCTCAAAATAAAGCCTCACGTTTTATTAACCGTGCTCCAGCTCCAAAAGCCTGGTGGGGTAAAGAAGGTGAGGAGTTAAATAAGCTTGCAGGCATAACCAGCGCTACCTTTGTACATAAGAGTGGTTTTACAGGTGGTGCTCTTACTAAAGCCGATATTGACACTATGGCGCGCAATTGGTTAAAGCAGGCACAAGAACTTAACTAATAACTATTTGTTTACTTAAATAATTTATAATCCAGCTTTTTGCAATAGAATTTGCTTTTTAAGCTGGATTTTTTAAGTTTAAAGATATTTAAAAATCATAATATGACAGGACAAATCATTTTAGCTCCTATGGAAGGAGTATTGGATTACTATTTACGTGACCTTATTACGAGCATAAATAACTATGATTATTGTGTAAGTGAGTTTATTCGTGTCTATGGAGTAGTTTTTCCGAAACGTTTTTTTTTACGTGAAGTGCCAGAACTGGCTACTGGAGGCCTTACTAAAAGCGGCACCCCGGTATGGGTGCAGCTTTTAGGGAGTGAACCCAAAGTTATGGCAGATAACGCCAAAGTTTGCGCATCTTTAGGGGCTAAAGGGATTGACTTAAATTTTGGGTGTCCTTCAAAATTTGTGCACCGTTCTAATGGGGGAGCTGCTATGTTAAAAAATCCTCCTTTATTAGGAGAGGTTATTAAAGAGGTAAGAGATGCTCTTCCTGGTGAGATTCCATTAAGCGTAAAGATTCGTTTAGGGTGGGAAGATCCTAATGAAGCGGAAACTATTGTTAAAGAGTGCATCGCAAATGGGGCAAATAAAATAGTAATCCACGCCCGCACTAAAAAAGATGGTTATTTACCTAATACTGTTAAATGGGAGAATATTGCTCCACTTAAAGAATTAGCCCAAAAGGATAATATAACCGTTGTGGCTAATGGCGATATTGTAAGTAAAGAAACTGCTCAAAACTGCCAACTTATCACTAAATGCGATGATTTAATGGTAGGTAGATTTGCTATTGCTATTCCTAATCTTGAAAGAGTAATAAGAGGGGAAGAGCAGAAATTACAACATGATAAACTTGGCAAGCTTCTACTTTGCTATTTAGACAAATTAAAGGGTAATTTAAATGAGCATTACCAGAAGGCACGCACTAAGCAGTTTTTTGGGTATATAAGAATGGCATATCCGGAACTAGGGGAAGTATTTAAGGCTATATGCCATCAAGAAACCATTTCAGATATTGCCAATATCCTAACTAAACTTGCTCAAGGCTCCTTGAGCCCTGATAAAGTTTATGAGGGTAAGAGTCATCTTCAAAATGAAAACGCCAAAAGTTAAACACTAAACTCACAATATTCCTAAAAAGCAACTTACTCAATATAGCCCTTAGCCAGGATCTGCTCTTTATTTGAGGTAATATCTTCAGGCAATGGGCGTTTTTTACCAGTTTCATCAACTGCTACATAAGTAAAATCAGCCTCAGTAACTTTAACACGGTCAATACGGCTTTTAAAATTTTTACGTGCCCAGAGTTCTAGCTTAATAGTTATTGAGGTATTCCCAATATGCACCACACGGCAGTAGCAGCAAACCACATCACCTACACTAACAGGAGCCTTAAAGATAATCTTATCAACTGCTACCGTTACTACACGTCCACGGCACATTTCATAGGCCATAATAGCACCAGCTGTGTCCATTTGGCTCATAAGCCAGCCACCGAAGATATCACCATTTGGGTTAGCATCTTTGGGCATTGACATAGTGCGTAACATTAAAGTACCTTGTGGTTCCATATGATTTTTTTCTCCATAATTGTGCGTGATTTTTTAAGAATTATACTCAGAAAAAAGCTCCTTGCAAGTTTAAAATTCTACGATAAAAAAAAGAGTAACCTGCCCAATTTGTAGTCTTTTTTACTAAAAATATGGTGAATTTTTAAGCTATTTAACGATCTTTTATATTTAGTCTTGCAAATGCTTTCAAAAAGTGCTAATTTTTGAGGCAACCTGATTTAAAGACGAAAAAATAGCTGTTTTTAGCGTAAATTTGGCTGATTTTTAGGCAAGAACTTAGCAATAAATTTCCATAATCGTGCTAAAAACTAACAAGTACTATCTTTTAGCCTAATTTTTAATCAGCTTCTATTATAAATTACAATATCCATATAAAAACTATAAAAAATTAACTTTGAGGCAAACAAATGATTATTAACAAATGGCGCAGTGGAGCAGTATTATTATTTTCGGTAGCAAGTTTATTATTAGTAGGGTGTTCAAGTAGCCAGGGGTATGCAAATAGAGCCGCATATGAGGAATATATTTTTATTGACCAAAACAGCTCCCTACAAGAGATTACTAATGATTTATATTCCCCTGTTTTAATTGAGCATGCATTAACATTAGATAAAGCTAAGCTTATAAGCAGTGATAATAAAGATGGCATTCCTGAAAAGATTAGTATGTGGATTAATAACCTCAATGAAAGTGATGATGTAAAGGTAATGCTCCGCCGTTTTGCCAGCAGTGTGCAAGATGCCATCTTAGTTGATGATAATATGTCTCAAAACATTAAAGGTCCAATTATGTATGATTTAGTGCAGGCTGGATATAATGTAATGCTTTATAAAGGTATGGATGAAGGGCGTAAATTATTGGATGAGATATCAGGTCAGCTTTGTGATACTAGAGCTAAAACCATAAAGTATATGCTCTTTTTACAGGACTTTGAGCCTGCTGATACTTATGCCTCACAGCTTTAATTACAAACCAAGCAGAAAATAAACTTAAGCAAATAAAAATAAAACTTTAAATTAACAACCTAAAATCATCTTAAGCTCTAAAGACCTACTTTAGGGCTTTTTTAATCCTAAAAATAAATAAGAAGAAAAGGTGGAACTGAAAATTCAAAGCCTCCCAACCACCTCAAAAATCCCAAAAAAATCCATAAAATTAAAAAAAACAAAATTCATTCCAAGCCTTATAAATAAAGGTTTTAGAAAGTAGGGTAAAAAATTTTAAAAAAAATTTTAAATTTTTTCTAAAGTATTTAGCAAAGGCGTCGTTAAATAGACAAGGGAAAATTCAGGTAGTAAAAAGCACATGATAAACCCTTGCAGATAACAGTAGTAACGACTATATAAAAAATAAGGCCTTAAAATAAAAAAAGACGAAGGAGTTAAGCTCCAAAAACTCA
>CALXYT010000069.1 GCA_944393045.1 uncultured Succinivibrionaceae bacterium
GATTAAATAATACAATAGATTTTAAATTTTTTGAGAATGCCTTATATCCCCATAGCTAAAGCTAAGGGCTTTACGGCAGGGTTTGGTAAAATTTATAAAAAAACCCAACTACGCAATCATAGTTGGGTATAGTAAATTGGTTATAAACACTTTATTACCATTCAGTGCCGTATTTCTCACGCATAATTAAAGCAGCTTGCTGAGCACTTTTTATCTCTTCATCAGTTAGGTAATGCGAATACTTCTGCTCTAAGATTAAAATTTCTTTCATTAGCTCACTTCTAGTATCTTTAAACTTCTCCACCCCATACTTAACTACTAAAAGCCACTTAAGAGCATTTTCATAATCAGGTTGAGCTCCTTTACCACCACTGGCAAGTGCTCTTGATAACATTAACTGCGCCTCCTGTGTGCCTTGAGTTGCTGCCAGTTCATACCAGCTTTGGGCAACTTTGGCATTTTCATATGGAGTATCAGGTTTGCTATATAGAGCCCCTAACTCAAAATACGCAGGTTCATAACATTGATCGGCACTCTTTTTAAACCAGTACTCGGCAAGCTTTAAGCTCTTAATACCTTGATCAGTAGTTTCATTATAGATGCGTCCAAGCTCCAGCATTGCAGGAGCATCACCTGCATTAGCAGCGGCGGTAAACCACTTTATTGCTGATACGTAATCAACACCTGATTTAATTACACCGGTAAAAGGATTAACTTCTTCATGATTTTCACTTAAAGCTCTAAATCCAAGCTCTTTCATAACTGAAATATTCCCCCTACTTGCCTCAAGTTCTTTATGTCTTATCGCCTCAAGACGTAAATCTTCAGGGGTTTGGTTATTAGGTAAGGCAACTCCTTCACGCTCTGCAACATCTGCTAAGATTTCAAAGGCGGTTGCACTACCTTTGGCAGTTGCTAATTGTAAATATTCCACACTCTTCTGGACATTTTTTTCCATACCAAAACCAGAGCTATACATTGAGCTTAAAGCAAGCATGGCATCAACTTTACCAGCTTTTACCTCTTCTTCGTAAATGCTACGGAGCTTTTGGTAAATCTTAGTAGCTTTTTGATGGTCTTGTTTAATTTTTTCACCACCGTAGTTATATATAAACCCTAATACTTCAAGTGCCGGAATATACCCTTGCTGAGCACTTTTTTCATACCAGGCAACGGCCTTTTCTTCATCTACGCTATGACGAACGCCATCCGAATAGTAATTACCAAGCATGTATTGAGCTTTTGCATCACCTTCATTAGCTTGATGGGCATAAACATCAACCCACTTATCAAAGTAATTCTGGGCTAATTTATCGTTTTGCTCAACACCAAGACCTTTTTGGTACATTGTTCCTAGAGCCTCAAGCGCTTCTGGAGTTTTTCCGGCTTTATTAAACCAATAATAAGCCTGACGGTAATTATGACCTAAGCAGGTACGGTTAGTAAAACCTGAGGCATAATAAAGCATACCAAGTTTTGTCATAGCCTCAGTACTACCTAAGTCGGCAGCAGTGTGTAAATAAGTAATAGCTTTTTTCTGGTCTTTTGGAATACCTGTGCCTTCAAGGTACATTTGCGCAGCTTTAAACAAGCCATTTTCGTCGCCTAGTAAAGCTAACTCTTCATAGTTTTTTATTGCCTCTTGATAAGCCTCAGCCTGATAGGCAGCATTAGCACGTAACGTATAGTCATGCACTAAATACATGCGATATCCTTTATAGCCCCCAAAAGCTAATGCCACTACCAGAATAACAAAGAGAACGGCATACATTCTTCCTTTGGTAGTTGAGAAAGTTGCTCCCCTTTCCTCGGAAAATCTAGCTGACCAGTCTTCGAACCAATCTCTTAATCTGAAACAAAGGTTATTCCACCATTTCATAAAGACCTCATGTGACTGCGTTTAACACATAATCCTGCTATTTTTATCTATTATGTTATTTTTATAGTTCTTTTTCAGAAAAAATAATTCTTTTATTAGTTATTATAACATTATTTAGCACATTTTTAACATTTTATTTATAATTGTCCAGAGTATATTTTGCTTGATTTTTAAGAGCATTTATTAACGCAAATAAGGATAAACCTTTATTTTATAAAGCTTCTAAGAGTATTAAGAATTTTTTAAAACTTAATATTTTGCACAAAATTTTAAGTTATAATTTATAAATTTTTATCACTAATGTGATCTTTATTGATAAATTTACTAAAAATTTACTCCCCAAAAGAAACTCTTCTTTAAAACCCTCCCCCTATTCTAAAAAGTTTAAAGTTTTTTGTGCAAGGTTTACTTGTTTTTCTTAAATAACTCTTATAACATTATTTTTTACGTGGTTTTAGTTTGGTTTGCTTTTGGCTTATTTTGACCTGGCAGTTTCCTCTATGGTTTCGTTCAGTTTTAGTGTTTGATGAGTGATACATGTCCTTTATTTTAAGTGAAAATGATAATACTGGTAATGGTAATAGTACTGGCAGCAATGCTACTGCCAGTACTACTTTAAAGTTTATCACTAAAGCTCAGGCTGCCAGTATCCTGAAAGTCTCAACTGCCACGATAAATAATTGGGTAAAACTAGGCAAACTTTCCTTAGGAGATAATAAAAAACTAATCTCCAGAGAGTCTTTTGAGAAAATAACGCTTCAGATTAACGCAGGAACTTCCCAAAAACTTACAAAAAGACGCAATAAAAAAGCACTTCATGGCAACATCCCTTATAAAACCTACATTAGTAATAAAGAGAATATTCAGGCATTAGAAAAACTTAGGGTAAATAAAATAGATGATGCTCTTTTACGGACTATCTTAAGTATTTTCACCTTGAAACTTGCCCTCTTAGTTAAAGAGAACTTAAAGATAAATAAAAAGCTTTTACCGTTTATAGAAGTAAGGTTTAACGCCAAGAAGGTTAACAAAAAGTATATAGGGGAAGATGTATCAAACTTTACGTTCTCTGATGATAAAACTCTTAATGCCCTACTTAAAGAACTTTTAGGAGATGAGCTTTTTTTTACGGTGCTATGTGAGAATTGGGAACTTTTTAATGAAATTGCCCGGATAAACATAAGCTTTGATAATAAAGATGATACTTTAGGGTATCTATATTTATCATTACGTGATATTGGCAGCAGAAAAACTAATGGAGCTTATTTTACGCAAGAGAAAGTAGTAAGTTCCTTATTACAAAGCTTATGGGCACATCTTCCAATAGAAAAGGAGATAACTTTTTGCGATCCCTGCTGCGGTAGTGGTAACTTTTTAATTGGGTTAATCAATAAAGGCTTAAACCCAGAATTTATCTATGGCTTTGATATTGACCCTTTAAGTATTACGATTACAAAAATCAATATTTATTTATTGACAAAACAGCTTAGTCTTAATAATCCTAATATTAAGGAACTTAATCTTAAGGAGCTTAATAATAATTTTAAAGCTCTTAATACCCTACTAACTCCTTTAACTACTAAGTTTGATGTAATTCTTGGCAACCCTCCCTGGGGCGCTAATTTTTCAACTGATGAGCTTACTCTTTTACAAGAAAAATATGAACTAGCTAAAGTACAAGGTACTGAATCTTTTAATCTATTTATTGAGTATTCTCTTAACGCCTTAAAAGATAATGGACTTTTAGCTTATGTACTCCCTGAGTCCTTACTTACTATCAAGGCTCATCAAGATACACGTAAGATGCTCCAGAAATATAGCTCTATTAAGTTTGTCTCTTATTTAGGGGAGTTATTTACCAAAGTACACTGCCCTGCTATAACCTTAGGAGTAAAAAAAGATTATTTGGGGAATAATAAAGATGCTGTTATTACCTTTAAAGACCATACATTTAAAATTGATGCTAACAGAACATTTGAAGGTGGTGAATTTGCCTTTAAGCTTACTAATGAAGAATATGATTGCTTAAAAAAAATTACCAATTTACCAAATCAGGTAACCTTAAAAGATAATGCTGTTTTTGCGTTAGGAATTGTAACAGGTGATAATCAAGAGCATTTATCACATGTTAAAGAACAGGATTCAGAACTTATTTTAACAGGGAAGAATTTCTTAAAATATCACCTTTTAAAAAATAATAACTACTATTATATTAAGTTTAACCGCCATAATTTACAGCAGGTAGCTAAAACTGAATATTACAAAGCCCCTGAAAAACTACTCTATCGCTTTATCTCAGAAGAACCAATTTTTATATACGATAACAAGCAATCTTTAACTCTTAATAGCTGTAATATTTTAATCCCCAAAATTAAAGGGCTTGATATTAAGTATCTCCTTGCTATCTTAAACTCCCAAGTTGCCTCCTTTTATTTAAGTAAGAGATTTAACTTTATAAAACTATTAAAATCTCACCTTTGCTCCTTACCAATTCCTATGGTAAGTTTTGAGTCCCAGCAAGAGATTATTGCTCTTGTTGAAAGGTTAATTAACCTTTATGAAGAAGATAATGGTGTAAAAGAAGGAGATAAGGTGATTGAGAATAAGGATTATCTAAACCTTAAAAAACTTGCTCTTATAGAAAAGCTTGAGCATCTTATTGCCTCTTTATATGGCCTAAGTGCTCAAGATGAGAAGATTATTTCAAGTTATGCCCATGAAAAGCATATTTTTAAAAGATTTTATTGATTAAAGCTTTTATTGGTTGCCCTGCTTATTAAATCTTGCTCTTAAGGCTTGGGGCGTTATTCTCCCCCTCATCCTCGCTATCAGCCCAGTCGGTGCCTAATCTTGTGACATTAGGAGTGGAATCCTTTATCCAGGTTTTTATGGTGCGGTTAATAAACTTCTCGGCAATAGCTTTAAGGATAGCAGTAATACTTGCAATATAGTTTATCCATACCAGCCATAAGACTACCAAAATAATAGCTACATTTACAATCTTAATTGGATGATTGAAAATATCAACCGTATGCAAAAACTCAAAAATACCACCTTTGAAGTAAGTAGATTTAATCCCTAAAATATGCTCTTTACTAATATTGGCAATATCTTGGTTATAAGTATTATGTGGCTTATTTATATAAAATAAGATTTCAGGATTTGATGGGTATAAAGGTAAAATCTCTACCCCTTTATTACTAACCATGGCTCTGAAGGATACATAAGCACTATCCTTAAAAGCATAAGCCTTAATTCTGATATTTGAAAACTCACCAATAGTATAAAGGTAATTATTTACTATCTTATCGGTATGTAAATTAAGGTTTACATTATTTTTTGATAAAACTAGCGGTGCAAGATTGGTGTAGTTATTATGAGTAAAAGTCAAGGGAATCTCATTTAAAGCCTTTAGCTCTGAGACGATTACCGCAGGACTAAGCCACTTGTTAACACTCCAGTAATCTAAAAATATCGGTTTTAATTTAGAGAAGCGATCTGGGGTAAATAACCTAAAATGTGAAGGAACCTCTTCCCTTATATCAATAAAGACATATCTATCTTCTTTAAGGCGATTTAAAGGATCTTTTACCTTCTCCCCGCTAATTGGTACATTGTAAAAGAAATACTCACTCGGGATATCAGTAGCTTTTGCATGAGCTAATTGTGTAGTAGTACTAATAATCGGTAAACTTCTAAGATGAATCTGGCATCTTTGGTACTCTTTAGCATACATAAAGACCATATCTAAAATGTATGATAATAAAAAGTAAACAACCATATTTATCAATATAAAACCAATGATTGATAAAATTAAGGAATGAAGCTTATTTGGTTCTACTGCTGTTATATTAGTACTCATATGCTCACAATGATCATAAGAAAAAAATATTAAAAATCTTACCTATCATACCCTAAAAGTACATTTAAAGGGGAGGATTATTAACTTTTAATACTGCTGTTTTGTGGGAGTAAAGCACGTTTTTACTGGAAAAACTAAAAAAATACTATCTACTTGCATCTAAAATGTGAATATGGTCTTTATCTGTTTCCATCTCTATAATTTCAACATTTAACTTATATCCCCATAGCTAAAGCTAGGGGGCTTTACGGCTGGGTTTGGTAAAATGTGTCACGAACTTTTTCATTCGCTTTCAAATCGAGAATTTTTTATACTCCTTAACTTTCTCCTTAAATATGCTCACATATATCATGTAGGTGAAATGAGCATACTTATAACGATTGTCATCAACACAGTTTTTCAAAGCATCGGTGAAATTTCTTCGATAATTGTATTCCTGAAGCGAGGAAAACAGAAAATCTTTATCACGCTGATTGATGTATTTTGTGCCACCAGCGGTTTTTCGATTGATAAGGTCAATAATAATATCAAGCATCATTTGTCGTAATGCTCTTGCTTTCTCGCTTTCTGAAAGTAGCATTGCCATATTTAGAAATGAACGAAAATCAAATACGCCAAGTACAGTAGTTTTGGTAGGAACATTTATGTCCTTAGCAGAATTCTTAGAGGCTTCAATGAAAGACTTAAGTCTTTTTCCACGAAGCACTTCGTATCCATTTTTTGTAAGTTCTTCACTATTTTGTTCCAAATAACGACTGATGGTCCTTACGTCCACTTCAAAGAAATTTGCAGTCATATCACGAGTTACATAAATTTTACCATTCCATGTTATTCCTTCGATACCCGACTTGAACTGAATTTCTTCAACTGCAATCTCATTATTCAATATATTTTGTCTATCCAATCTTGAGTTGGTCAAATCTTTTGCCGTACTTTTACATCTCCAGTTCACAGCTCATAAGCTTTGGCAATAAACGGTCACGGGCTTGTTCTGCAACTACTATTGACTTTGACAGTCTCAAAATATTATCGAAAATCGGTTTGCAAAAATCATAATAAGCATCTACCAATAAAACTGTAAGATAGAGAATTTTGATGTTACTAAATTTTATACTGCGCTTCCTTCGGTAAGAACAACGCACTCTTAGCAGCAAAGTCGCTGGCCTCCACAGGCATAACACGCCTGCACGAAAAGGACGTCCCTTCAATATTTCGGCTTCAACCCTCTTAAATCTGCTGTAGGCATATCTTAAGAATATTAATCCTAGAACGGTCATACAGTATTGATTTAAGGTTAGCTTAGCTCCCTGACGTAAAAGATCAGCAGACTCCCATAGTTATGCTTCCAGTTTTCTTATATTTATCATTCCTTGTTACCTCTCTTTACATCAAAATTCAGCCATTCTTCCTCTAATGTTTCATAAGGAAGATTATTCTCTAAGCAAAAAGCATTGATGCTTTTCATTGCCTTCAAATTTGGCTTTGCACGTCCTGACTCCCATCGATTTACAGTAGAAAAAGCCACACCGATTTTATCGGCAAAATCCTGCTGTGTAAGGAATGAACGTTGTCTTATTCTTTTTACTTCTTTAGGGAAACTCATATGCATCTCATTTTCATTTATAAGCCATAAATATAGCGTTATTATATCACATAATTATGAATTTTTCTAACACCTAGACCTTCAAGACATTGCCCTTGGAGGATTTTTTTATTTTCTGCCAGAATATGCGTCATCAAATCCCCTTGGGTAATTAGAAAGGAGAAAAATATCCCATCAACTTGGCAGAACTTCTCCAGATGTAAGTAGAAGGAAGAAATTTTGAATAATGACCGGAATTTCACATTACTCAACTACTTAGGGAATTAGAGAGGGGGCGATTCTGTAAGTTTTTTTGCTTATGGATATAAAGATTGAAAATGTTGTCCAATTTTACCTTCTGCCCTGGCTACTATGTAGAGGAAGTCCTAAAACAGGATTTTAAGTATTTTTTTTCTGAGAGAGTTAAATAACTGCATTGGTGCAGTGGACCTGCCTGCAAACAAAGAAAAAACGGCATAACCGATATTTCACGACTATGCCGAATTTTTCAACCGTTAGAAAATCCCTAAGTTCGGATATCTAATCAGGGCGTTTTTTTTGATTTATGTTATTATCCAAGTAAGCTTAATGCCAGTTGCGGACGCTGATTAGCCTGACTTAAAATGCTCTGAGATGCCTGCTGAATAATAGACTGCTCAGTCATATTGGCAG
>CALXYT010000070.1 GCA_944393045.1 uncultured Succinivibrionaceae bacterium
TTGTAAGACCTACAAAAGTAGGCTAGATTTGTTGATACTAGAAACCCCCGCATTTATGCGTGGGGAGTATGTCATGTAAAAATCTCTTAAAGGCCTTAGAGACTATATTTTTATTAACTCTTATATACTTTAATCTTGACAGCACATTTAAAATTTCTAAAATAGGAATATTTAAAATTTCACAATTAGTAAACCTAAATATGATTAGTTACTTTTATTCAGCTTTTTTAGGATATAGGCATGGCAGATAAAAATTCCAATGCTGCACAAATTGCAGTTAATAAAAGAGCTAACCATGACTACTTTATTGAACAGCGCATTGAAGCCGGGATTGAATTACAAGGATGGGAAGTAAAATCTTTACGTGCAGGCAAAGCTAGCATAGTGGATGGCTATGTTATCGTAAAGCATGGCGAAGTATTTTTACTAGGTGCTACTATTACCCCTCTTAATCAGGCCTGCAATCACGTGGTATGCGACCCGACAAGAACCAGAAAACTTCTCTTAAACAGAAGAGAAATTGATAAACTTATCGGGCAAGTTGACAAAACTGGTTACACAATAGTACCACTTAAGCTTTACTGGAAAAAATGCTTTGTAAAACTTGAGATTGGGGTAGCTCGTGGTAAACAAGAACATGATAAGCGTAACTCTATAAAGGATCGCGAATGGCAACGAGATAAAGCTCGTGTCATGAAAAAGAGTTTGCGTTAGCAAAAAATCATGTAAAAACTTAAGCTTTTAGCAGAATATTTTATTAAAACAAACCAAAATATTTGACAAAAAAGCTTAAATAGCTTACAATCTGTACACATACAAGATATTTTATTGATTTATTATATTTTATCTACAATTTGTTAATATTTCTTAATACAAGGGGATGATTAGGATTCGACTGGAAGAGTGAAGTCAATATCGCATGTAGAGGTGAGGGTGGCCTCTTAAAAAACTCTCAAAAAGATAATCGCAAACGATGAATCTTACGCTTTAGCTGCTTAATCGCGGTGACAAGCACTTTGTAGTCGCAGCTTAAAAACCTGTAGGCTACCCTGAACCTAGGCTTGCCAATAAGTTTAGCAATTCGGGTCACAATTATTGGCTCGGGCGGATCCTTGACTGGTGGTGAAGCTTTAAATCAAAACAGTCTGGTTTAGCTAAAGCGTGTCAATCCGCGTTAGTTAGATAAGATTAAAAGATTTGACTAAACATGTAGGGGTAGCGATGGAGCCTTTTGGGACGCGGGTTCAAATCCCGCCATCTCCACCAAACGATAGGTATGCGAACACCTGTAAGATTGCACTGGTAGCCGGGTGGTCTCTTTTGTGTCGTGGTCGCTATTGATGATCATTATACAAAAACTAAAGGGGAAACACACAAAGCGACCTATGCTGATATAAGGGCGTGAAACGAGGAAAAATACGGCCAGACAGTCACCAACCTGGATATCAGTCATGCCAAGCAGAGTTGCGGTCTGCAGACCGTTACCTACAGGGAGCAACAGGCATCAGGTAAGTATACCTCCCAGCACCGCCGTCCTGAGAAAGAGACTCTGGTGATACAGGCGTTGCGATATTTTGGCTTATTATAAAGGATAAGATTTAGCACAGAGTAAAATCTGCGCCGTCTTTTACTTTTATACTTTCTTATTTATCATTACAAATTTATTACCCTGCTGCTACTTTTAACTACGCTTAGTAATTGCTATAATCTGCCTTAACAATTTGAGGATTTTATACGTTATGGCCAAGGTTTTCGATTTTATAGCAACAGTATCAGTAATAGTAAAATGCGCTGATAAATATCTTTTAGTAGAAGAAATTAACTCTAGTAAGAAACATATCTTTAATACCCCGGCAGGTCACCTTGAAGGACATGAATCTCCTTATGAAGGAGCATTGCGTGAGCTTTATGAAGAAACAGGCTTAAAAGTTAATAAGCTTGACGGAATAGTTGGTTTTTATTCCTTCTTAAAACAAGATTACACTATTTTACGAACTTGTTTTTATAAAGAATTTAAGGAATTTCCTGAAATTCATCCATGCGATCCTGATAATGATATTATCGCAACACATTGGCTTACTTTAAGCGAAATTGAAAAAATTAAAACAAATATGCGCTCTGAAATGATTTATGACTCTCTTATTGATTTTGAGAACGGCGTTCGTTTCCCTTTGAGTTTAGTAAAAAATTACAATCATCTCCACGATGATTTATAATTATTGCTTACTTAGTTTATTTTTCATATTTTTTATAGAGGTTATATGTCTGAAAGATTTCGTCCTTTCGTAACAGTCGCTTGCATTATTGAATGCCGTAATAAATTTATTTTAGTATCTGAATATGATGAGGCGCCCTACCCTGTATATGGACAGCCAGCTGGTCACCTTGAGGCTAAAGAAGATTTAATTGGGGCTTGCATGCGTGAAATTAAAGAAGAAACAGGACTTACTTTAACTCCGCAAGGTTTAAGTGGTATTTATACTTATGTAAAAGATTATGAAACTATTATGCGTTTTTGCTTTTATGTAAAAGATGATACTTTACCTGAGGGCTTAACAGCTACTGATCCTGATGGCGAAATACTTACTGCAAAATGGTATAGCAAAGAAGAAATTTTGGAGTTAAAGAGCAAGTATCGCACTCGCTTAGTAGGTCATTGCTTTAATGATTATTTTGCTAATAAGCGCTATCCTTTATCACTTCTCACTACTATTGTGCCATAAGTCTTTTAACTTGAAAATTTTGGCTTCAAACAGTATAATACTGTGATAAATGTTGAATTTTAAGGGGTAACTATGGCAGGCAAAAAAGTAGTAGTAGGTATGAGTGGAGGCGTTGATTCCTCAGTATCAGCCTATTTACTTAAAGAACAAGGTTATGAGGTTACAGGGCTTTTCATGAAAAACTGGGAAGAGGATGACACTGATACTTATTGTTCTGCAGCTGCTGACCTTAAAGATGCTCGTGCCGTTTGTGACAAAATCGGTATTGAGCTTAAAACAGTGAATTTTGCGGCCGAATATTGGGATAGAGTTTTTGAGAACTTTTTAGCTGAATATAAAGCAGGTCGTACCCCAAATCCTGATATTCTTTGCAATAAGGAAATTAAGTTTAAAGCTTTCTTAGATTATGCCTTTAGTGTCCTAGATGCCGATTTCATTGCCACAGGTCACTATGTAAGACGTACCTTTGATGCCACCCCAAAATTATTACGTGGTACCGATCCTAATAAAGATCAAAGCTATTTTCTTTATACTCTAAGCCATGAACAAATCGGCAAATCATTATTTCCGGTAGGTGATTTATTAAAGCCGCATGTTCGTGAAATTGCCACTAAACTTGGTTTAGTAACAGCTGCTAAAAAAGACTCCACTGGCATTTGCTTTATCGGGGAAAAGCGTTTTAATGAATTTTTAAGTCGTTTTTTACCAGCCCAAGAAGGCCCTATTGTCACAGTCGATGGTAAAACCATTGGTAAACATGAAGGACTTATGTTCCATACCTTAGGGCAGCGTAAAGGGCTACATATCGGTGGTACCAAAGACGGCAGTGATGAACCATGGTATGTAGTTGATAAGGATATAAAAAATAATACCCTTATCGTGGCTCAAGGGCATAATCATCCAAGACTTATGTCTAATGGTCTTATTGCCTCAAATTTATGCTTTACTAATCGTTTACCTTTTCCGAGTGAACTTAAATGCACTGCAAAAACTCGTTATCGTCAAGCTGATATTCCATGCACCGCTTATAATATCGGGGATGATAAAATTAAAGTTATCTTTGATGAAGAAGTAGCAGCAGTTACTCCAGGTCAAAGTCTCGTTCTTTACCAAGGTGAAGAATGCCTTGGTGGTGGTATTATTGAAGAACGTTTTAAGCTTTAAGAGGAGATTAAATGTCAGTACATATTGATTTACAATCTTTAAGCTTTGCTGCCATGCTCCAGGCCTCAAAACAGCTCTATACCCTAGGTCATGATGGCACCTGGAATGAAGAAGAGGTAAAACCACTTATTAAGGCGCTAGCAGTAAGTGACCCACTTACTGCCTATGATGTTTATAATCCTCAAGATGTAATGCCAGGATTTAAGATTCTTGCACATTGCTTTGAGAAAGAAAACATTAAAGATAAAAAAAATATTAATATCGTCAAGTATGCACGCATTGCAATGAATCTTGAGCGTACTATTACCCGTAATAGCGATACTACCAGAAGACTTTTTGCTAAACTTGATAGAGCTATTGAATATGCCGATGAAAACTTACTTGATGAATTAAATATTGAGTACCTTCAAAAACTTGCAGATATTTATCGTGAAGAAATCACGCAACGCAATGTTTATGCCTTTTTGGTTTTTGGGGCACGCCAATATTTGCAATTACACGATATTCAAATGAAAATTCGAGTAATGTTACTTTGTTTATTAAGAGCTGTGGTGTTATGGCGACAGCTTGGTGGACGCCGAAGATCCTTCTTTTTCAGGTCTCTTCAGCTGTCTAATTACGCAAAAAATTTTGTAGAAAATCATTAACTTAGGAGTTATGCAATCCTCATGGAACTAACACTCTCAACTTTAACTGCCGTATCACCAATCGATGGTCGTTACGCTAGCAAATGTGCTGACCTTCGTAGCATATTTTCAGAATTTGGTTTAATGCGCTTTCGTGTTGCAGTAGAAGTAGCTTGGTTAAAGAAACTAGCTGCCACTGATGCCATTAAAGAAGTTCCTCCTTTTAGTGCTGAGGCTGTTGCTTTCTTAGATAAAATTGTAACAGACTTTAATATTGAAGATGCTCAAGCTATTAAAAAGCATGAAGCTGTAACCAACCACGATGTTAAAGCTGTAGAATACTTCTTAAAGGATAAAGTTGCATCTTTCCCTGAAATCAACAAAGTTAAAGAATTTATTCACTTTGCCTGTACTTCAGAAGATATTAACAATAACTCCCACGCTCTTATGCTTAAGCACGCTCGTGAAGAAGTTATCGTTCCTTTATTTACTCAGCTTATCGATGCTATTTGCGATTTGGCCAAAAAGTATGCCGATGCTTCTATGATGTCAAGAACTCATGGTCAGCCAGCATCTCCTACTACCTTAGGTAAGGAAATGGCTAATGTAGTTTACCGATTACGTAGACAGCTTAAGCAGATTCAGGAAGTTCCTTTACTTGCTAAAATCAATGGCGCTGTTGGTAACTACAATGCTCATTTAAGTGCTTATCCAGATGTAGACTGGAATAAGTTTAGTCAGGAATTTGTTGAAGGTCTTGGTCTTTCATGGAATCCATATACTATTCAGATTGAGCCCCACGATTATATTGCTGAACTTTTTGATGCAATAGCTCGTTTCAATACTATTGTTTTAGATTTTGACCGTGATATTTGGGGTTATATTAGCGTGGGCATCTTCAAGCAGCGTACTATTGCAGGTGAAGTTGGTTCCTCAACCATGCCTCATAAGGTAAACCCTATTGACTTTGAAAACTCTGAAGGCAATATCGGTCTTGCTAATGCTATTTTTGCCCACCTTGCCTCCAAGTTACCAGTAAGCAGATGGCAACGTGACTTAACAGACTCAACAGTATTACGTAATTTAGGTGTAGCTGTTGGTTATACTGAAATTGCTATTAAGTCTACTCTTAAGGGGGTGTCTAAGCTTGAGGCTAATACTCAGCATATGCTAGATGAACTCGACAGCAACTGGGAAATATTAGCTGAACCATATCAGACAGTTATGCGCCGTTATGGTATAGACAAGCCATATGAAAAACTTAAGGCTCTAACAAGAGGCCGTAGAGTAAATCGTGAAATCATGCTTGAATTTATCGATACTCTTGAAATTCCTCAAGAAGCAAAAGAAGAGCTTAAGAAACTTACCCCTGCAAACTATATCGGTAGAGCCGCACAGTTTGCTAAAGAAATTTAAGACTATTCTTAACTCTTCAGGTAAATAAGGTTTATTTCATTTAATGCCTATAAAACGGCTTAGACAGCATATGTTTAAGCCGTTTTCCCTTTATCTTGTAAGCTTTTGCGTTATTTTGCTTTATCTAAATATTAAATTTTAGTAAAAATTTAATATTTGTCGCATTCTTCTTTTGGCAGATATAAGCTTATTTGTTAAAATGGTAATATTATTTGGTAAGGAGTAACATTATGATTAGAGCATATATCTTAAACAATCAAACTCTAACTCATACTACTCTTGAACCTAATAGCCCGCTCCCTGAAAAAACTGTTTGGCTTGATATTAAGTGCCCAACAGAAGAAGAACGCGAGTGGATGCAACATATCTTTACTGAAGAAGTTCCTGAAGAAGACGATATCGATGAAATCGAATCATCTTCTCGTTTCTATATCGACCGTGACGGTATTCATATCACCTCCCTCTTCCCGCAGAGAAAAGGGCGTGAAACTGATGGTGCCAACGTACTATTTACTATTCGTGGAAACATGTTAATAAGTTTCCGTGAAGAAGATGTAAGTATCATTCGACTACTGCGCCACTATATTAAACATGACCGATTAGAAGTTCATGATAATCTTGATATTTTACTAGAACTACTTGACCTCAAAGTTGAATCTTTATCAGATTATATCGAAGATTCTTATACCACCTTGGAAGAAACAGCCGATCAGATTCTTTCTGATGAGGATGATAAGATTCATGATTTATTACAGGAATTGATTTTTCAGGAAGACACAATTACCCAAATTCGTCTCTCATTATTCGATACCAGAAAAGCAGTACGTTTTTTACGTAAAACTGTATCAGGAAGATTAACTCCTTTACAATTTGAAACTATCGATGAAATCTTGCAGGATATTGAATCGCTCTTACCTCATACCCAGTTCCTCTTTGATAAGATTAACTTCCAGCTGCAAACTGCCATGTCTTATACTAACCATAAACAAAATAAGATTATTAAAATCTTCTCCGTGGCAGCAGTTGTATTCATGCCTCCAACATGGATTGCAAGTGTTTATGGTATGAACTTCTCAACAATGCCTGAATTATCATGGAAATGGGGATATCCAGTCTCCATACTTATGATGATGATTTCAGCAGCTCTTACTTACCTCTTCTTTAAACGTAAGAAATGGCTTTAGTTTAATGGTTTTTGGTTAAGAAGGCGTACAACCTCTTTAATGGCAATAATGGAATCTGGAGTAAATTCCTCTGCTCTTGCTAAAATTTCTTCCAGAGTCATCATATAGTAAGTGCTTACCTCAGATGCCTGCATAGTAATCTTACCATCGTACACACCATAAAAGAGTCCTGCATACACAAAATCCTTGGCATTTCCTTTATTGACAATCTTAAACCAGCCTAAGTACTTAAGATTGGTTTTTACTCCCATTTCTTCCTCAAGCTCTCTATGGGCACTTAAGATAATATCATCTTCCTCAGCTTGCATTACCCCGCCTATGCAGGCATCAAGCATTCCCGGGCAGTAATCTTTTATTAGAGTTCGCTTTTCTACATAGAACTTGCCTTGCGAATCTGCAAGAACAATATAGGAAGCGCGGTGAGGTAATTTATTTTTTCTCATCACACTTCGAGGAACAATTTTTGTTACCTTATTGTCATCATCGACAATACCAACCATTTCTTCCATTTTATCCCCCTAATGCCTTTCTTAAATAACTTCCTAAAATTTACTATTCTATTATTGTAATCTTTAGCGTAAGAGTTTAGCTTTTTGGTATTTTAGTAGGAACTTATACTATTTATTATATCTACTAAGAATCATTTTTGGGATTTTTTACCCAATAATTTTTTAAGTTGGCAGCTTTTTACCAAACCCAGCCGTAAAGCCCTTAGCTTTAGCTATGGGGATATAAGGCATTCTCAAAAAATTTAAAATCTA
>CALXYT010000071.1 GCA_944393045.1 uncultured Succinivibrionaceae bacterium
CAACGGCAGATGCTGATACAGAAGCAAAAGCTAAAGCAACAGCTGCTGAAAGTGGAAGCCATTTTGCCTTCATAATATAGGTATAAAACATATGGATTAATAGCCTTAGAATGCTTTTTATTACTCTTAAGATGCAGTATTAAATAAAACTTTATTATTTTGTAAGAAAATTACAGAATTATGTAATTTTGACTAAACATAAAAATGAGACTGGTTTCAAATTTTGTCTGTTATTTTATGAATAACATCAAATATTTACAGTAAAAAACAACATATGAAACTATTTTCTTGTGTTTGAAAATAATTTCATAACATTTTTATGAAAAATTTTTACTAAAAACATTGCCAAATTAAAAAAATAGTGTATGATGAAAGTATAGAAAACGTGATGAATATCATATATTTAACCAATAGGAGGTTAATATGAAATTATTTAAGTCTTTATTTGTAGCTGATAATAAGAATATTGCTCCAAGCACTCGTCAGTATAATTTCACTTACGTTAAGTAAGATTGTTAAAAAATAATAATTTACTATAAGTCGCCATAAAGATGGCATTTTTTGAAGAAGTATAAGATAAAAACACAATATAAGTAATAAGCTAACTTTGACTTACTGTTGCAATACTTAAACATTAAAAAATAGTTAGCTCTAATATTACTTAGGGAGAAGTTAAAATGAGAAAGTTATTTGCAAAGGTTAATGCTTTACCACCATTTACAAAGGCATATAATTTTAGTTATGTAAAGAATGACACTTATACTAATTGCTAAAACTTTGCATTATTAAGTTGGTTGCTGTAACCAATTAGTTAAAACAATTAGCATATAATCCTATCACTAGTAAACCCCAAGTAATTTTGGGGTTTATTTGATCTTTTACATCACTATTTGTTTTCATATAAAAGTAAATATGATAAAATGTGTACAGTCGAATAAGTTAATTTCACGGAAATTATTTCAATGAAGAATATTGCTCTTCATAAGCATTAGCACCTTTAAATAAAGCTTGTTTTGGATTACCCAAACAAGTAATTTTCTGTGGCCTTTTTAAGGCTTCCTTACAGTAATTTACTAATTTACAATTTAGTTCCTATATAACTTGCATAGTTAAATTAGTTGCCAGCAAAAGAATTTACAATATCGAAGGTTTATATATGTTAAAGCAGTCTATTATTACTAAACTTCAGACCTTAGTTGAAAGATTTGAAGAAGTTGAGGCACTTTTAGGAGATCCTCAAGTTGCCAATGATCAAAACCGTTTTAAAGAATTAAATAAAGAATATGCGCAGTTAGACGTTATTGTTAAGGCATTTAAAGATTATCAAACTCAGCAAAGCGATCTTACTGAGATGGAAGAAATGCTTAATGGTGATGATCCTGAGCTTAAAGAAATGGCAATGGAAGAAATAGACGGCGTAAAAGAAGCTTTAGCAAATTCCGAAAAACATATTCAAATTCTTTTATTACCAAAAGATCCAAAAGATGATAATAATGCTTTCGTAGAAATTCGTGCAGGTACTGGCGGTGACGAAGCTGCAATCTTTGCAGGTGACTTATTCCGTTTATACACCAAATATGCTGAAAAGAAAGGTTGGCATGTTGAGGTTATGAGCTGCTCAGAAGGGGAACATGGTGGCTTTAAGGAAATGATTTGTAAAATAAGTGGTGAAGGTGTTTATGGTCTTATGAAGTTTGAGTCAGGTGGACATCGTGTGCAGCGAGTACCTGAAACTGAAGCACAAGGTCGTGTCCACACCTCCGCTTGTACTGTAATGGTGTTCCCTGAAATTCCAGAATCAGAAGCCCCTGAAATTAATCCAAAGGATATTCGAATTGATACCTTCCGTGCATCTGGTGCAGGTGGTCAGCATATTAATAAAACCGATTCTGCTATTCGTATTACCCATTTTCCGACAGGTATTGTTGTAGAATGTCAAGATGAACGTTCACAGCATAAGAATAAAGCAAAAGCTTTTGCTGTACTTGCTTCACGTTTAGCGCGTTTAGAAGAAGAAAAGAAAGCTAAAGAACAAGCTGAACAAAGACAGAGCATTTTAAGTTCTGGTGATCGTTCCGATAGAATTAGAACTTATAATTATCCTCAAGGAAGAATTAGTGACCATCGAATTAATTTAACTTTATATCGTTTATCTGAAATTATGAACGGTGATTTAGATGCGTTATTAATTCCTGTAATAGAGGAATATCAAGCAAATGAATTAGCTAAACTTGCTAGCGAGAATTAAGATAAAGCCAATTCTTTGCTTACGATATTTCAGGTTATAATAAATAATAGAGATGCCATGATTTACCGACTATTAGAATAGGTAAATGCCATCTAGATAATTTACTAAACTTATTAGGAGGCTTTTATGCAAGTAGGTCAATATGTAAAAAAAATGGTTGCAGCTTTGCAAAGTTATGTTGAAAGCCGAGAAACAGCCTCCATTGAAGCGTATGCCATCTTAGTATATGTCTTAAAAAAATCGCAAGCTCATTTACTAGCATATCCTGAAGAAGGGATAACTGAGAAAGAGCAAGAGTTAATTGATAGGCTTATTGCTAAGCGTCTTACAGGTATTCCAATGGCCTATATATTAGGTACTAAGGAGTTCTGGTCATTACCGTTAAAAGTTACTACTGATACTTTAATACCTCGTTCTGACACAGAGACAGTTGTAGAGCAGGCATTACTGGCAGCAGATGAAATATTAACAAACCTTCCTCAAGAAAAACTTCATATTCTTGATTTAGGTACAGGTACTGGAGCCATTGCCTTAGCATTAAAGAGTGAACTAAAACATGCTCACGTTGATGCTATTGATGTTAATAGTGCTACCTTAGAGGTTGCCAGAGAGAATGCTGCTAATTTAGGTCTTGAGGTAAATTTTAAGGTAAGTGATTGGTTTTCAAGTATCAAACAGCAACATCAATATCATATTATTGTTGCTAATCCGCCATATATCTCCCAAGATGATCCTCATTTAAATCAAGGTGATGTACGTTTTGAGCCAAAGAGGGCTTTAGTAGCACCAATGAATGGGCTTTATGATATTTTAAATATTATTAAAGAAGCTGAGAAATATCTTGTTAATAAAGGTTTTTTAATTATCGAACATGGTTTTATGCAAGGGAGCAGTGTTAGAAAATTATTTCAGACAGCTAACTTTACTGATATTGCCACTAAAAAAGACTTAGGCTATAACGATCGAGTTACCTTGGGAAGATGTCAGTATAAATAAAAAGTATTGAAAGATGTTATCATATGCAAAATAAAGTAGTTAAGATTGGTGATATTAAAGTTGCTAATAATTTGCCTTTTGTCTTATTTGGAGGCATAAATGTTTTAGAATCTCGAGATTTGGCTATTAAGGCTTGCGAGAAATATCTTGAGGTAACAAGCAAACTTAATATTCCTTTTGTGTTTAAAGCAAGTTGGGATAAAGCAAACCGTTCATCAATTTATTCCTATCGCGGTCCTGGTATTGAAGAAGGGATAAAGATATTTGAGGAACTTAAAAAGCAGTTTGGCGTAAAAATTATTACCGATGTGCATGAGGTAGAACAAGTTGAACCTTTTGCTAAGGTAGTTGACGTTTTACAATTACCTGCTTTTTTAGCACGTCAAACAGATTTAGTTGATGCACTTGCAAAAAGTGGGAAGGTAGTAAACGTTAAAAAGCCACAATTTATTAGTCCTTCTCAGGTGAATAATATCTGCCAAAAATTTGCGCAGTGTGGTAATGAGAATGTTATTCTCTGCGAACGAGGCTCAACATTTGGTTACGATAATTTAGTAGTAGATATGCTAGGTTTTGGAGTAATGAAAAAAGTAACTAATGGGGTGCCGGTAATTTTTGATGTAACGCATTCTTTGCAATGTAGAGATGCTACTGCTGGGGCATCTGGTGGCAGACGCTCACAAGAGGCAGAACTTGCCCGTGCTGGTATGGCAATTGGTTTAGCAGGACTTTTTCTTGAGGCGCATCCAGATCCTGATAAAGCGCTTTGCGATGGTCCTAGCGCTTTACCTTTAGCTTTACTTGAACCTTTTTTAAAGCAGGTTAAAGCTATCGATGAATTAGTTAAGTCTTTTGATGAAATAGAAATTAAGTAAACAATGGCTACTATTGAAATAAATAATGAAATAAAAAAGCGCAGGACTTTTGCGATAATTTCGCATCCTGATGCTGGTAAAACTACCATCACTGAGAAAGTATTACTTTATGGGCATGCTATAAATCGTGCAGGTACCGTAAAGGGGCGTGGAGCAAATGGGGCATTTGCTAAATCAGACTGGATGGAAATGGAAAAAGAAAGAGGTATTTCTGTTACTACTTCTGTAATGCAATTTCCTTATAATGATTGTTTGGTAAATCTATTAGATACACCAGGTCATGAGGACTTCTCAGAAGATACTTACCGAGTTTTAACAGCAGTAGATTCTTGTTTAATGGTTATTGATGCCGCAAAAGGTGTCGAAGAGCGTACTCGTAAGCTTATGGAGGTAACACGTTTGCGTGATACCCCGATTATCACTTTTATGAATAAGCTTGACCGTGAAACTATGGATCCTATGGAGCTTTTAGATGAGGTTGAAAAAGAACTTTCTATCTTATGTGCTCCTGTTACATGGCCAATAGGATGTGGTAAGAACTTCAAAGGTGTTTATCATATCTATAAAGATGAAACTTATTTATATCAGTCAGGTCAAGGCGCTATTATTCAAGAAAAACGAGTTATTAAGGGGATTGATAATCCTGAACTTGATAAGGCCGTAGGAGAGCAATTTGCCTTAGAGCTTAGAGAAACGATTGAACTTGTAAAGGCAGGCTCTTCTGAATTTGATGAGGCAGAGTTTTTAGCAGGTACTCTTACTCCAGTATTTTTTGGGACAGCTTTAGGTAATTTTGGGGTGGATCATATGTTAGATTGTTTAACTACTTATGCTCCAGCTCCTAAAAAGCGTGTTACCACAACAAGAGAGGTTGAACCAACTGAAGATCATCTTACTGGCTTTGTCTTTAAGATTCAGGCTAATATGGATCCAAAGCATCGTGATAGAATTGCCTTTTTACGCTTAGTATCTGGAAAGTATCAGAAAGGCATGAAATTACACCATGTAAGAATTGCGAAAGATGTTAATATTTCTGATGCAGTAACCTTTATGGCAGGCGATCGTGAGCAGGCTGAGATTGCATATGCAGGTGATATTATCGGTTTACATAATCATGGTACTATTCAGATTGGTGATACTTTTACGCAAGGTGAGAATTTACAATTTGTAGGTATTCCAAACTTTGCTCCTGAATTATTTAAGCGTATTAGATTAAAAGATCCATTAAAGCAAAAAGCTCTATTAAAAGGCTTGGTACAGCTTTCAGAAGAAGGGGCAGTGCAACTATTTAGACCTGTGATAAATAACGATCTTATTGTAGGGGCTGTAGGTATCTTACAGTTTGATGTAGTTGTATCACGTTTAAAGAACGAATATAACGTTGAGGCTATTTATGAGCCAATAAGCGTTACCACAGTTCGCTGGATTGAAAGTGATGATCCAAAGGCTTTAGAAGAAATCCAAAATAGAGTTCCTCAGAACATTGCTATTGATGGTGGTGGTAACTTAACCTACATCGCTCCTAATATGGTAAATTTAAACCTTACTATGGAACGTTACCCAAAAGTTAAGTTTAATAAAACTAGAGAGCACTAAAATGACCCCTCTGATGATAATTGATACTCATGCTCATATTTACCATCAGGGGGATTTTTATGGTCCAAATTGCTCTTTTGTTCCTGCGATAAGTTTTAAAGATTACTTAAATAATAAGGAACAAAGCGCTCAATCATTAAAATCCTCAAGTAATCATTTGCTAGGTATTGGCATTCATCCTATGAATGCTCAAGCGTTAGTGGACATTCCTTTGATAAAGGCTGAGCTTGAAAATGCCTGTGATACTGTTGCCTTTATTGGCGAGATAGGCTTAGATAAAAGGTATCTTGAGAATATTCCTTACTCCTTACAGCAGGCAGTTTTTAAAGAAATGCTTTCACTTGCTAAGGAATACCAAAAAGTTGTAAATATTCATTGCGTAAGAATGCATAATGAACTTTTAGGGATACTAAAAGAGTTCTATAAACCATTAAATCATGCTTTTTTTAATCGTAGTATTAAAAAAACATATAATGGGATTATTCATAGTTTCTCAGGTTCGCAAGAAATAGCCGAGGAGTATTTAAAGCTTGGCTTTAAATTAGGCATAGGCTCAGCTATTTTGCACCTTGATGCCCATAAATTACGCAACCTTGTAGCCAAGCTTGATTTATCATATCTAGTATTAGAAACGGATTACCCTTATTTTTATCTAAATCTAAAAGAAGTGGGTGAGCTTTTTACCGCTATTGGCTTAAAATCCAATTTTTTAGGTGAACTTGGCGCTAAAGCCTCTCAAACCTCCCAAAACCTTGAGAAAGTAATATTTTCAGGGGAATATTTAATATTAGTTGCTGAGTTAATTAGTTTTTTAAAAGGACAAAGTGTTACTGATACTATTAGGGCGTTAAATGCAAGCAGTATAGCTTTAGTAACAAATTCTAGTTACCATGAAGTAAAACTGTTATAATGCTCACAATTTATTCCCAAAACTTAGAGATTATTATGTCAGAAAATAAGATTAGTTTAACTGCCCAGGCACTTGATGCTATGGAAGATGCAGCGCTTTATACCCTTAGTAATGATACTTTATTTAAAGCTAATCCTTCTTTATTTCAAGGAGGTTTTTTAGTTATTATTAGTCATAAGATTTGTGGCGAATTACTTAAAAAAATTGATGTTATTGCCCAGAAATATCAGGTGCAATGTGCTTATTTAAAACCTTTTACCTTTTGTGGTAATGAGGTAATGATTGCTAAGACCGCTTCTTTTAATCAAGAATTAAATCAAGAGCTTAAAGAATATCAAGATAAGGTTGATATTGTGCATGTTAAGGATATCCCTTCATTACAGCAAGAAGGGGTTATTTTACTTGATATGGATTCGACCTGTATTCAGATTGAATGTATTGATGAAATTGCTCGTGCTTATGGTGTAGGTGAGGAGATCGCTAGAATTACTAGTGAGGCAATGCACGGTAAATTAGATTTTAAAACAAGTTTAAGAAAGCGTGTATCAATGCTTAAAGGCGCACCAGTGCAAATACTTGAGGATTTACGTAATAATTTACCAATTATGCCAGGATTTAAAGAATTAGTAGCTTTATTACAAAGCCATAATTGGAAAGTGGCTATTGCCTCAGGTGGTTTTATGCCATTTGTTAATAAGTTAAAAGAAGATTTTAATTTAACCTTAGTGCGTGCAAATACTTTTGAGATAGTTGATAATCATTTAACAGGTGGGTTAATTGGCGACATTGTTGATTCAACTGTAAAGGTGGCAACATTACAAGAATTATGCACCACATATAATATTCCTAAAGCACAGTCTATTGCTATTGGCGATGGTGCTAATGATTTACCAATGATTTTTGAGAGTGGTTTAGGCTTTGCAATACATGCTAAACCAATTGTACGTGCTAAGGCTCCAGCTACTATTAATAATTTTGGGTTAGATGCAGCTGCTTGCATATTAGAAGCTAAAGATCGTTTAGAGCAAATAGGTCTTTAAGATCCCCTCTTTTTTTAAGCTTTTAAAAAGTTACCCCTTATGTAATAACCATAAGGGCTAAATTGTTACCAAACCTAGCCGTAAAGCCTCTAGCTTTAGCTATGGGGATATAAGGCATTCTCAAAAAATTTAAAATATATTGTATTATTTAATCAATTATTGTATAAT
>CALXYT010000072.1 GCA_944393045.1 uncultured Succinivibrionaceae bacterium
ATTTGTAAGACCTACAAAAGTAGGCTAGATTTGTTGATACTAGAAACCCCCGCATTTATGCGTGGGGAGTATGTCATCTAAAGCAAAACACAAATACGTGCCAGACAAGAATAACTAGATCACTAATAAAGAAATTAATGTGAATATGCAGTAAAGGATGAAGATTTGGATCTAACTGCAGAGACTCAGATATAAAAGTCCGACTTTTTTGAAATCGGACTTTTTAAGATCTGCGGATTACTGTGTCATAAAAAACTTACAAAATCCGCGTTTTAAGCGCAAAGAGCTTCTACGGCATTATAAAAATCATTGCCTGTTGCCCCATCAATTAAAGGGGGCTTACCTAAAGCACGATTACGCATGGCGGTATATAATAAATCGCACACGGCATCGTAAATTTCATCTAAGGTCTCAATATTACGGGTATAATCGAATAAATCAGTAGAAACTCCTTTTGAGGCGATATAAATACCGTAAACCTCAATATTGCATTCTTTTGCTCTTTTTATCATACTGCGAGCCGCTTTAATATCATCAGGTTCCCCGTCAGTTACCACTAAAATAATATTACGTTCATACATATTCCTAAAGTTACAATTCATAATGCTATACATTAGTGCCTGCGCTAAAGGTGTGGAGCCTCGAGGTCTTTGCTCAAAAAATGCCGCCTTAGCCTTTGGGGATTCTTTATAGGTACAAACAATATTAACCTCTGTTTTCTCACCTGGAAAATACGTAACATCGCATTTAACTTTTGAAAAATTTGCCATAGCATTAGCTAGTACATATGCAACTTCATTAGCGACCTTATAACGAGGTTTATCGATTTTTTGGCAGGCTGAGCGCATAGAACCACTATTATCAACTAATAACTGAATATGAGTGCGATAATCATGTTTTAAGACTCGGCGGTAAAATAATCTATTATTATCGCTAAATTTACGAAGTGCAAATTTACGAACATCTAAATGCTTACCACATTCTGCATGAAAAGCATCTTCATATTTAATAGTATTGATTAAATTAGCAATCCTATTTCTAAAATTAGAATTTAAGCAGATATTTTTTAAATAAGGATTACTGGTCATAGGCTTAGCTCTTTCCACACGCACCGCTCCAAAATCAAATGAATTCCCCCTCATGCTTTTTGAAACAGCACTTAATTTCTTAGCAATAGTCGGAAATTCTTCGCATTCGTTAAAGGCTATATTCGCAAAAAAACCTTCCATTTGCTTAATATCGCAACTTTCGAGTTCATCCAGTACGCCAAAGACCTCTTCACTTGGCATATTAAAGTTAGTAGTTAGCTCCTTTGTTACCTTAGTACGTACATCACTAATACTTTGCTCCGCAAAAGATGATGACAATTTATTTTTTACATACTGCGTAAGTTCTTTTAAAATTTGAGTTAAACGCATTACTACCTCATAAATTTCTTCAGAGGTCTTTAATTTAGCAACAGCTATAAGCTCCTGCTCAATAAGTTTAATAAAAGATGAAGGCAGATAGCGTTTTAAAAATCTACGAATGCGATTGGCAATAGGTTTAGCGGAGTCTTGACCATTTTGCTTAAAACGCACATGATACATAGCATAAAAGATAATAAGCGTATCAAAATCTTTATGCTTAACAAGTTTAGTAATAAAGTTACTAATATCAGGAGCTAATTGGTTAATTAAAAAATTAAACGTTTTTGTCATGCCTGGCCAATCACGCACATGGTAATACTCCACTCGACAATCTTCCAAGGCATTAAAAAACTCTCTAATAAAACCGTTTTGCTTAGTTACTACATTATTAAAAAAATCCCAATCTGTATACTTAACATGACCACATTCATGCGCCACATACCCATATGCCATTTCCATAGAAACAGGATCATTTAAATCCATAGCAGGAATAACTATAGTTTTGCCATCAGTATAGGCATATCTGCCACACATATATAATTCAAGACCAAAATTCTTGGCATAAGCTCCCATAACTAGTGGTAAGGTACCATTGGTAATGCGCATAATAACCTCTATAAATATCAAGTACTACTAAGCTATCCTACTATTGATTAACAAAAAAATATTTACTACCAGGATAGCAACTAAAAATTAACTTCCTAAAAAAGTATAGATATATAATATATTTAGTATATTTAAATTCTATTTGTGTATTTATTAAAACGCAACACTATTTTTTAAGATTTTCAAAAACCACAGAAAAATGTATAAAAATTGTTCATAAGCAACCTCAGTCTTAAAACAGCTAACCGCAAATTGCTTAACATGCATACATTTTTATATTTTTTTTAATTAAGGTTGCATTTTAAAAATTTTGTGATATAATGCACTCATTCTGGTGACGCGGGATGGAGCAGTCTGGTAGCTCGTCGGGCTCATAACCCGAAGGTCGTTGGTTCAAATCCGGCTCCCGCATCCAATTAACAGACTTAGGTCTGTATTTTTTTACTCTCCTTTTTACCTGTTGATAACCTTGTTTATATCCTGTTATCTTTTTGCGTATTTATTGCTAAAATCTTGCCTAAAACTTGGTATTATCTTGTTTATCGCCTGCTAAAAACTTGTGCTTAACTTTTTTCTCACTAAAGCTCACAATAAAAAAGTGCAGAAGATTACTCCTCTACACTTGCATATTTTTTGGTTTACTGATTTTTTACTTATTCTTTTATTTCTGTTTTTTTTGATATTTTATTTATTTCTGCTCTTTTACCTGCCTTGTTTAGTTAATAGGCATTTCACAAATAAGCTCACCACTAAGTTTTACTAACTTAACCATAGATTCGGTAATAATCCCCATAGTTTTATCTAAACTTTCTTTCGGAAAAGTTATAGAACCCGGATTAAAAATAATAACACCTGAAGCATCACGCTTTAATTTAGCAAGGTGGGTATGACCTGAAAGAAAGTAATCGTTTTTACCTAAACCTAATTTATTAGCATCTTCTTCTTTATACTTATGCCCATGAGTCATAAAGCACTTATGATTATTAACGATTAATACATTACTAGTAGAGTTAATTGGCACATCGATTAACATGCTATCAACCTCACTATCGCAATTCCCCCTTACTGCAATGATTTTTTCTTTAAATTTATTCATCAGCTCAGCAATCTTTAAAGGATCATAACCTTCAGGCACACCATTACGAGGTCCGTGATTTAGTAAATCACCAAGTATTAAATAAAAATCAGCCTTATATTGCTCTGCTACATTAAAAGCTTGTCTCAAATTATTTGCATTACCATGAATATCAGATATAACAGCAAATATTGCCATATATAACTCCAAGATTATTTTACCGTTTGCTAAGAGATTGGTAACATTGATATATAAACTTTAAGTACCAAATTATATACCTCAATTTATTTTAAGAGGAAAGTATTTTAGCTCTTCTTCATCTTATGAGCTGTTATTTGCTCTAATCCTCATCAATCTTCTGATTTTTTTTCATAAAGTATTGCACAAGATTTTATTTTTGTTATAATACCGTCGTTCTGTCGCGGGGTGGAGCAGTCTGGTAGCTCGTCGGGCTCATAACCCGAAGGTCGTTGGTTCAAATCCGGCCCCCGCATCCAATAAATAATTGCAGTTCTTATAATGAATTTCCGTCCAATAATTTATTCCGATTTTAAATACCTTTATAAGCTAGTTGGTAATCTTTGGTGTTTTACTGAGTTTTGTCATAACGCTAAAAATGCTCGTTTTTTCACCTCTGTTGCTGTAACTGAAGTTTTTGCAACTACCAATTTCTCCTTAGTTGCCACAATTAATGGTAAACCTAGTGGCTTTTTACTAGCTAATATCGGCAATATACCTACTAATAATAAACATGTAGCTCGCTTTAATAGAGTAAGTAAAAAATTATACACCCTCTCAAATACTGAGAATCAAGGGATCACTGAATATTTACGCCTAACTAAAGCTTTTAATAACCTTAAACATCAAATTCCAACTGATAAGCATGTAGCACAAATTATCTTTTTTGCCACTACCCCAAGTGCTCGTGGCACGGGAGTAGGAAGTGCACTAATGCGTAAATTCACAAAAGTTTGTGAAGAAAAAGGAATTAAAGTGCAGTACCTTCTAACAGATGAGCAGTGCACTTATCAATATTACGATAGACATGGATTTCATAAAGTTGCCAAAATCCCAGAAAAGATAACCTTAAATAGTAAAACTATCTCTAACAATATCTTCTTATATACTAAAAAGATTTAAGAAATACTTACAGCGATAAGATTTTTACCAAGTATCAGATTTTTAATGTTTTAGCAAAAAAAAAATCACCTCCTTTTTAGAGGTGACGTAAAAAGCCTTTCTAACAAGAAAGAGCACGGGATAAACTGATTACATTTATATTAAATGCAATGAGTGTGCCAAACTTTTTAAAAAGTAAAATTTTTTAAGCAGAAAGAAATTACCTTGCTATATATTACATTATCTTTATATAACTAATACTAAATCTATGGTAATAACACTATTATAGCACTTACCTACTCTACTTTTACCTACACAATGATGTTTTATAAAATAATAAAGTTGTATTTTTATCACAAACTCTTGTTGCAAAATTTAATTTATTTTGCAAAACGCAAATATAATTGCAGAATTATTAGGTTTTTTATTTAACTCTCCTGAGCTTTAAGCTTTTATTTTTGCTAAAAAAAGCCCCTTATGCTTAAGGAGCTTATCTTTATTGCTTGATAGATTTAATCTTTATTATTTATCTTTTGATTTTTTCCAATAAGCATTAGATCTATCAAAACGATAAATTACCTGATTACGACTTCCTCTAAAAGGTAAAGTCACATCTTTTAGCTCTAAAATAAATGGACCATCGACTAAGACATCAATTAAATCTACTACTTCTAACTGCTCTTTATTTAATTGCTCTTTTAAATACCCGGTCCATAGCCAAATATCTTTTTCAGGAGGACATTCCTCACGTATTCTTTTACATAAAGCCTTAACAGTTGCCACATTATTTGGATGTAATGGATCGCCACCTGATAACGATAAGCCACGGCGACGAATTCGAGTATCATTTAAATCAGCAATAATCTGTTCGATCATCTCCTCGGTAAACGGAAAACCTGCCTGTGGATTCCAAGTAGATTGATTGTAACACCCTTTACAATGATGATTGCATCCTGCAACAAACAATGTACATCTAGTTCCCTCACCATTTATAACATCTATCGGGATGTACTTACAATAATTCATAAACTCCCAGTCCTTTGTGCTTTATTTATTCTTTGTCACTTTTGATTTATCTTTGTCACTTAAAATATTTTTATATAATATAATATCATATCATACCTTATTTCTTACGAGAATTAACATTAAGCTTGCAAACTGTTAGAATAATCGTCTTCCCCTACTCCATAGCCTTTAATTTTTCATCTAACTCTTTGATTTGATCACGTAGTTGCGCCGCTTTCTCAAACTTCAAATCTCTAGCTAGGACTTTCATTTCTTCTCGTAAGGAGTTCATATAACTAATAATTTCCTTAGGATTATTCATATCGCACTTATGCCAGGTCTTTGTATCAATACCAATTGCTGTCGCATCAGTTTGCTCAACTTCAAGGCGCATAATATCTATTACCTTCTTATTAAGAGCCTTAGGAGTGATATCATGAGCTTTATTATATTCATCTTGCTTCTTACGTCGACGATTTGTTTCTTCAATAGCCTGCGCCATAGAATCAGTAATTTTATCGCCATATAAGATAGCTTTACCATGTAAATTGCGAGCAGCTCGACCAATAGTCTGAATAAGCGATCTAGTAGAACGTAAAAAACCTTCTTTATCGGCATCTAATATGGCAACAAGGGAAACCTCTGGCATATCAAGCCCTTCACGCAATAAGTTAATACCTACTAATACATCAAATTTACCTAAGCGTAAATCTTTGATAATCTCAACACGCTCAACAGTATCAACATCTGAGTGTAAATAACGCACTCTTACGCCATGCTCGTTTAAATACTCCGTTAAATCCTCAGCCATGCGCTTAGTTAAAGTGGTAACCAAGACTCTTTCATTCAGAGTAACTCGCTTATGGATTTCACTTAACACATCGTCTACTTGAGTTGCCACAGGGCGAACCTCAACCTCAGGATCTAAAAGTCCCGTTGGACGAACCACTTGCTCAACTATTTGACTTGAAACCTCTAATTCATAATCACCTGGAGTTGCGCTTACATAAATAGTTTGAGGTTGTAATTTTACAAACTCCTCAAACTTTAAAGGTCTGTTATCAAGTGCTGACGGTAATCTAAATCCGAAATTTACTAAAGTCTCTTTGCGTGACCTATCGCCTCGATACATAGCTCTTAGCTGTGGCAAGGTGGCATGAGATTCATCAATAATCAATAAGCCATCTTTTGGGAGGTAATCAAATAAACATGGTGGCGGATCGCCCGGTTTACGATTTGATAAATAACGTGAATAATTCTCTATACCGCTACAATACCCAAGTTCTTTGAGCATTTCTAAATCGCACGTAGTTCTTTCTGTTATGCGCTGCTCCTCTACTAGGCGATTAGCAGCTAAAAGCTCTTTACGTCTAACAGCTAAATCATCACGAATTTCCTCAATCGCCTTATTGATAACTCCTTGAGGCGTTACATAATGGGTTTTTGGATAAATAGTTACTCGGTCGATACCTCTTATAACATGCCCTGTTAAAGGATCAAAAACGATTAGTTGCTCTATTTCATCACCAAATAATTCAATTCTTATTGCCTCATCTTCCGATTCAGCCGGAAAAACATCTATCACGTCGCCTCGCACCCTAAACTGCGCACGAGTAAAAGTAATATCATTGCGCTCATACTGTAAATCCGCTAGGCGAGCACATATCTCATTTTGTTCAATTATCTCGCCCACTGACAGATGAAGCATCATTTGTAAATATGTTTCAGGAGAACCTAAGCCATAAATAGCACTTACCGATGCCACAATCACTACATCTTTACGCTCTAATAGAGCTTTTGTGGCACTTAAACGCATCTGCTCAATATGCTCATTTACCATGGCATCTTTTTCAATATAAGTATCAGAGGATACTACATAGGCCTCAGGTTGATAATAATCGTAATATGAAACAAAATACTCTACAGCATTATGCGGAAAGAACTCACGCATTTCACCATAAAGCTGAGCTGCTAATGTTTTATTATGCGCTAAGATAAGGGTAGGACGACCAGTATTAGCAATAACATTTGCCATGGTAAAAGTTTTACCAGAACCAGTTACCCCCAAAAGAGTCTGGGCACTATCTCCTAAATTAACCCCTTCTGAAAGCTTAGCAATAGCCTCAACTTGATCGCCACCAGGCTTATAAGGCGCCACAAGTTCAAAAACCTTCTGCGAACTCATAATTTGCTCCAACTCATAATTTGCTCCAACTCATAATTTGCTCCAACTAATAAGCTTTTACTAGAATGCTCACTAAAATATTTATGACATACTCCCCACGCATAAATGCGGGGGTTTCTAGTATCAACAAATCTAGCCTACTTTTGTAGGTCTTAC
>CALXYT010000073.1 GCA_944393045.1 uncultured Succinivibrionaceae bacterium
CTTAAATCTCCCCTTGGTAATAAACACTATTACGCAGTATTTATGATTACAAAACCTCATGAGGAAGTCTTTACATTCCCCCATCTATGCAAGCTACCTCCGACCAATACCTCTAGGTATCATTGACTGTCCTTCGACTATGACCTTGCTGACGGCTTGCAGGTCCTGGACTTTTACCCATTGGAATATGTGCCAGCCATGCGCACTATAAGTGCTATAACGTTATGTTATAGCCTTTTTTATTTTGGATTTTGGTGTTCTTTTTTTATTTTATAATTTTAAAGGTAATGCTTTTAATGATACTTATAAAGTGCAGTATAGCTTATGATATGCTTATTTGCGCTTATAATGCTTTGGGGAATAAAAAAGAGGTGACGCACACCTCTTGATTTATTATCTATTTTTAACTTTGAATATTAGTCATTGCTTTGTAATTTGGCTAAGAGTTTTAAAAGTTCTACGTATAACCATACTAGACTTGCTAATAACCCCATACCACAAACCCATTCCATGCTCTTTGGTACTTCACCGTGAAGCTGTGCGATATTATCAAAGTCTAATAATAAAGTACAAGAAGCCACAATAATAGCAAACACGCTAATACCAATACTTAGTGCTGGATTGGATGACTCAACTGCCATAAAATCAAAACCGCTACCAGCAAAGAGTGATACCACAAAGTTTACCAGGTAAAGTAAGAAGAAACCTAATACACAAGTTGTAATTATTGCTCTAAACTTCTGGGTTACCTTAAAAATACCCATAGAGAAACCAACAAACATAATTAAAAATACCCCAATGGTACCTACAACAGCATTAAGTACTACACCAGGATATTTCATTTCAAATAATGCACTTATTGCCCCTAAGAACACACCTTCTGCAATGGCATATAAAGGTGCAAAAATAAATGCTAAGCGATTTACAAAGAGACCTGCAAAATAAAAAATTAGCCCCATAATTGCGGCACCTACTGTATAGCCCATACCAGGAGCCATTGATGCTTGCAATTGAGTCATAGTATGACCAAAAATTAAGTCTGCAGTAATAAAACAAAGTACAATAAGTAATATTGACTTCTGGGCAGTACCTTTAAGAGTCATTAGAGCTTGGCCTGATTGTTCGGCGCCTATTGCTCTTCCTCTAGCTTCTAAACGTTCAACGTTTAATAAAGGATTTGTTGATTCAAATTTTGCCATTATTTTTTCCCTTACAAATATAGTAAAAACTAAGTGATTTAACTATAACTTATATACAAATTTTAAGCAATAAGTTACTACTTAAAAATTTATCTCATTACCAAATTTACTTATTCTTAGAAGCAAAAATTTTACGTACCTCTTCTAAATCTTCCATGGTATCAACACCTACTTTTGGATCCTCAAAGGCATAATCTACCATAATCTTATAACCATGATAAAGCACACGTAATTGCTCAAGAGACTCAGCCTGCTCAATAATACATGAAGACATATTTAAGTACTCTTTAATAAAGCCTGCACGATAAGCATAAATTCCTAAATGACGAGCATGACCTAGAGTTGCAGACATATCGTTATTCTTAAAATTATTTCTTTCATAAGGAATTGGGGCTCTACTAAAGTAAATAGCCTCTTTATTCTTATTCATAATAACCTTTACACAATTTGGGTTAAATACCTCAGCGCCACTAATAGCAACACAAAGTGTTGCCATTGGAGCTTGAGAGTTAAATAGTAATTGTGCTACCTGATGAATATTCTTTGGAGGAATTAGTGGCTCATCACCTTGCACATTAACAATTATTTCATCATCTAAAAACTTAAGTTTTTCACAAACCTCAGCAATGCGCTCGGTGCCTGAGTTATGCTCTTTGCCTGTTAATACTGTCTCAACTCCCGGTATGTTTTCAGTAACCTTCACAATGCGCTCATCATCAGTGGCAATTACTACTCGTTTTGGTTTTGCTGCTAATGCCTGGTGAGCAACACGCTCAATCATCGTCATACCACAAATATCTAATAGTGGTTTTCCTGGTAATCTGCTTGAGCTATATCTTGCAGGAACAACAACCGTAAAATCCATATTTCAATCCTTGATAACTTATTCTTATGTTTTTATGGGGAATTTCTGGTAAGTTAAGTTTAGTGCTTATTTACCCTTATTGATACTAGTAAGTATCTTTTTGGTTAGCTCTTCTAAAAAACCATCCAAGAAGTTTGGTTTTACCGCTAAAGCATAACAGTTTGGCAAATCAAAATCTGCATATTTAACCATATCTTTTTCTGTCATAAAAAGAGGCGCTTCCCGGGCATACGCTAAGATAGTGGCAACATCAATAGCCTTATGATCTCCTGCCTCAATGGTTTTTATAACTTTAAATCCTAAATCACCTAACGTATTATAAAATCTTCTAGGATCGCCGATACCCGCTAAGGCGCAGACGTTCATATTAATATTTAATAACACCTCATTTATATTAAGTTTTTTAGGCTCATGTTTTTTAGCTAAGGAGTAAATACAATCAGGATTTAAGGTAAACTTATATTCCCCCTCCTTGGCAATACCACCATTTATCACCACAAAATCCACCTCTTTTAAGCGGGATTTTGTTTCGCGTAATGGTCCTGCCGGTAATAATAAGCCATTGCCACAGCGTCTTTTACCATCCTGAACAATAATTTCAATATCACGCTTAAAAGCATAATGCTGCAAACCATCATCTGAAATTATCACATCGGCAACTTTCTGGGCCTCACTTATAGCTCTTGAGCGCACTGGATCAATTATGACAGGGACATTGGTGCGCATGGCAATAAGCTTTGGTTCATCCCCGCTTTCATTCGTAGGAGAATCGGCTGTTACCTTAAAAGGCAAACTTCTTGGATGAGCACCATAACCACGGCTAACCACCGCCACTTTTATGCCTAGAGCAGTAAGTTTATTAACTAACGCAATTACAAGTGGTGTTTTACCATTACCACCAATCATAATATTACCGACTACTACAACTAGTTTATTACTCCTGAAACTCTTTAATAAGACTACTTTATAACAGTAACGCCTTATTGTAATTACCAGATAATAAACAATAGCAAATGGTAATAATACATAGGCTAAAGGTGATTTATTAAACCATAGCTTGTGGATAAATGATGACACCAAATAACTCCCCTGTTGTGTAATTTTGTATTATGCTTTAGTAATTTTTTACTTTTAGGTGAATTTTACCTTTCATTAGTTCATTATACTTAACTTTACCCTTATTCGCTATCAATGAGCACTATTACATTTTAGGGAAAGTTTTGTGGTAAATTTAGTAAATTTCACTAAAATTGCTTTTTTACCATATAAATTTTTAGTAAAATTTACAATTAACATTTTTATCGCAACTTAAGTTTTTTATAAACATACTCACCTTTATTATGGCTAGCAGCACTTTTTATCTTTCAAGAAGAATGAATATTTTTAAAGAATATGAGCAGGAATTGGCGACTATATCCGCTCTTGCCAAAAAGCATCTCCAAAATAAACCCAAAGGTGATTTAATTTATAAATCAGGCGATACCTTTAAAAATCTCTACCTCATTATAAGTGGTAGTATTAAAGTATATTCTATTAACGAACAAGGTGATGAACAAATCACGAGTTTTCATACTATGGGTGATTTAATTGCCTTTGATGCTATTGCGCTTAATGAGCATTTATCTTTTGCGGAAACCTTAGAAGATTCTCTCATTGGTGAGGTGCCATTTGCTGAACTAATGGCTCTTATGCAATCTTTCCCAAAAATTTATATGCTTCTTTTAAAACTTATGAGCACTGAAATTACTCATAAGAAAAACTTAACTATGCTTATCTCAAGGCAAACTGCCGAACAGCGAATTGCCTATATTCTCCTTAATACCCCATTTAACCAAATCGGCAATATTAAAAATCTGTCCCATATCCATTTAGTGATGACTCGCGAGGAAATTGGCAAATACCTCTCACTTTCCATTGAAACAGTAAGTCGCACCTTAACTAACTTTGCTAAGCAGCAAATTATTAAGGTCTCAGGGCGTGATATTACTATTTTAAATTCCAATAAATTACTGGAGATTATTACTAATAATCCTTAAGATTTGGTTCCAAAAAGTAATCTTATAGATTTGCTAAAAGTTTACCTTTTTCCCCGTATGTTACTGAAAATCAAGCTAAGTAACTACTTATGCAAAGATCTTTAAGCAAAAGTTAATTTTTTTTTGTGAGATCGTTCAACCATAAAATCACAAAATTAAGATAAGATAAAATTAACTAACAAATATTTTCAGGACTTATAAATTAAGAGGTTGCTATGCGTAAATACCGAAATATCTTGGTAATTATGGAAGCAAAATCAGAGAACCAACTTGCCTTAAAGCGTGCACTTGAAATTGCCTCCTTATCTCCCGATACCAAAGTTACGGCCTTTTTAGTGATTTATGATTTCTCATATGATCTTACTCTCCTTCTTAGTAAAGAAGAGCAAGAAAAAATGCGTGAAGGTATTATTGCGGCTAATAATGAGTGGTTACAGGAAAAAATCACTCAGCTAAGGAAACAACATCAAGAACTTTATGCAAAAGTCTTATGGCAACGTAATATCTCCGAGGCTGTGTTACAAGAAATAGCAGATAATAATTACGATCTTATTATTAAAGCTGCTGAGGAACATGGTCTATTAGATAGCATGATCTTCACTCCTTTAGATTGGCAATTATTGCGTAAAGCCGAAATTCCGGTACTTATCTCAAAAGATCACCCATGGAATGTTAATAATAACATTGTAGTAGCTCTTAATTTCTCTGAAAAATCAAATAATCGTCAAAGACTTATGAATATTAAGCTTTTACGTAATGCTCAAGAGTTAGCTACTTTAATTGGCGGAACTATTCATCTAATCAATGCAGCTCCACCAATGCTCCCTTCAACAGCGATTGAATTACCAGGATTCTCTCCTGATCTCTATTCTGAGGCGTTATATAAATATAACTGTGAATCATTAGCTAATTTTGCTAAAAAACATCGCATTCCACCGGCTCACTGTCATGTAAAGGAAGGTCAGCCTGATGATGTGATTCCGGAACTTGCCGCTGACTTAAAAGCCTGTGCCGTGCTTATTGGTAATGCAGGGCGTGATGGCTTATCAGGAGCGATAATTGGTAACACTTGTGAACAGATAGTTGATGATCTTAACTGTGATTTGTTAGTAATAAAAAGTTAAGCACTTTTATTGAATTAATGCAAAAATATAGGAAAACCGTATTGATAAGTACAAGCATATGGCTTGTACTTATCTTTTAGGGGGAATTTCTTATTCTTTTATCCTTGTATTTTTCTTTATGTCTACCTAATCTTCTTTTTGCTCATCGTTTTTACGAATAATATCAGCCCTATTAAAAGTAAAATCATATAAGCTTGTATCAAGTAAATGACTTAAGTTTATATCCATCAGCGCTTTAAACATAATTTGACTGCGCCCATGCTGCTGTTTATCCCACATCTTTATCATATCCTTTACTTTAGAGCGCTCTTTATTAGCAACTAAGGCACAAAGCTCTTTAAGGATAATGGGATATTGCTTAGCGCGAGCAAGTCTACTAATATCACTCTCTCGGCAATATGCCATAGGACGAATAACAATATTAGCTGAATCATCAGTAATAAGTTTTGGGGGCATGGCTTTAAGTTTGCCACCATAGAATAAATTTAAAAAGAAAGTCTCTAAGATATCATCAGCATGGTGACCTAAGGCAATCTTATCAATATTAAGTTCTTTAGCCACACGGTAAATTATGCCTCTACGCAACCTTGAGCACATGGAGCATAAAGGTTTATCACCCATAGTTTGCTTTAATAAAGTATAAATATCCTCTTTAATGATATGATATTCAACTCCAGTATTTTTTAAGTAATTTTCTACTAAATTATGAGGATATAACGGAAAACCACCTTCTAAATGCACCGCAATAAGTGAAAAGCTTACAGGGGCACTTCTTTGTAAGCTTAAGAGTAAATCAAGAAGCACGTAACTATCCTTGCCTCCTGAAATGCAAACCATAATCCTATCCCCCTCCTCTATCATCTTAAAATCCTCAATGGCCTTACCAGTAAGATGACGAAGGCGTTTAATAAGCTTATTTACATTCCCTGAAAACTTTACCTGATCTTTATGCTCATTTAAGAGTTTATCCTCAATTTTATTACCAGGTCCTTCTAAGGAAAGGTTTAAGTTTGGATCATTGGTTGTTGGCATGGCTTGCGATTCTCAAGTAAACACTACTACTAAAACTAACAGCATTATATTCTTCTTAAAAATTACTTACATCTTATCATAACTTAAGAGCTTGCCATAGGTTTTAGGTTGTGATTTAAGTTTGGGGGAAGTTTTTAATAGAGTGGAATATAAGTTTTTAAGGAATGTTTTAAGTAGGTTCAGAGCTAATTATCCACTGATTTGTCAGCAATAATTGGCAGGTACAAATACCAAAAAAGAAGATCTGATAAGAGAATTTTTAGGGTACTTTGCGCTTTTGTATAAAATTTGAACTCTTTAGCAATTTTGCATCAAATTTTTAAAAAGTTTTATAAAATTTCTGCGATTGACAATTTTTAAAATTATAATATTTCTAAGGAGTTTTAAAACTTCTTAAAAATTGAGGGGATAAACCATGATAACGCATAATAATGAAGAATTTGCATTATTAGATTGTGGTGTTATCCAAACTTCTAACGAGGCTTTTACTATACATAAGGCTGATAGCTCCGAGGCAGAACTAGTTAAACACTTTATGACACTAGCCCTGTCACAACGTGCTAAGGAAGCTAATAGTTTAGTAGACATTGATACCATTAAGGAGATTTTAGCAAGTAAGTTATCAATAGCTCTTATAGGTACTTATAATGATGACCCGGTAGCCTTTGCTTATATCTCCAAAAGAGTAAGTTTAGTACCTAATAACAATGTACTCTATCTTGAAGCATTTTACGTAGAAGATAGTATGCGAGTACTTGATTTAGGCAACATACTTTTAGGGTATATAAAATGTTTAGCTCATACTTTAGACTATGCGCGCATCGAAATAGAATGTCCTACTAAGCCCCCATCCTCAAGTCTTATGTTCGTACAGCTTGGAGCGAAGTTTGTGAAGGACCATATTATGTATGTTTTTGAGAAAGAGGAGGATGTAACATCAAATACTTTTTAGAGATTGTAACAGAACTTACCCAAGAACTTTTTAAGGAGTTTGCCTATTGTAATGAGAAATAGCACATGGAGATAGCCAAAATACTTTATTACTTTTTAGCTATTGCAAGATTAACATAAAAAACTTTTATAATAACTATTAAATAAAAATCCATAATAACATTAAGTTTTATGTTTGAGAGTCTAAAAGAATAGTAACGTAGGGCGTGTGAAGAAAACTCTGTAAATTAGATATGGTTAAAAATGTCGTAAAAACTCCTGAGATATAATTTAACCTA
>CALXYT010000074.1 GCA_944393045.1 uncultured Succinivibrionaceae bacterium
ATAGATTTTAAATTTTTTGAGAATGCCTTATATCCCCATAGCTAAAGCTTGGGGCTTTACGGCTGGGGTTGGTAAAAAGATATTTCTGTAAGCGATATTATTGAACATTTTGGTAGCTTTATCGGTATTGATGATGTTTTTTATAATTTTGTTAGGGATGTTTTTTTGATGAAAGTTTATATGCTAAAACAATATCCATTGCCAGATACCTGTTTGCTTGTGGGAATAATAGCTTACAGGAAACAAAGGAACGTACTAACAAAGAAGAACAGTATTTTTTACTGATTTATTTATAGTATAGCTTATTAGAGAGTTTTTTGGGGATGTTTGCGTTTGTAGGTTTATTAAGTATAAAGTTTATGTGGTTCTGTCAGTTCATCCATTCCTGAGGGAAGGAGGAATTTTAGGTTTTTAAAGCGTTTTAACCCTTGTTAAGCTTGTTAAAGCCTTTTAAAAACATTCCTTGTATTTCATTCCGTGTTTTTTATTTAATTTTTTATAGTGTGTATTTTTTGTGCTTAATCTTAAGCTTAATCGCTTTCTTGCCTATATCATTGTGCAACTTTCTTTTATAAGTCTGGATTTATAAAAAAAAGCTAAGTACTGAGACTTAGCCATAACTATAAATTTTAAGCAAGATTATGTCCAAAAGTTAAACACTTTTGGGTACTCGTCATGAGAACATATAAAAGAACTTAATTGTTCTTTTATAGACGTAGTGCAAATCCATCCTTGATTTGTATGAACGTCCCTGTTCCGTACGTCTATGTAATCATTATAGGATTTCAGATTTATTGTCACAATCCCTAAAACATGCCATTATCTTTATATCTTACAGGTAAGTAACTTTGAGTAAAAGTTGTTAAGCTTTATAAAATAAAGGGTGAAAGGCACGTTTCTTACAAAACTTACACATAAAAGTTTCATAGGTATATTACAAGAAGTATGGCAAATGTCTTACGCAAAAGTGAGTGTGCGTAGGATATTTACTTTGAGACAGCCTGTAGGCTCTTGCCAGTATCATTGCAAGTACCTTTAAAGGTATGCGGCAAGTGATAAATAATCCAATGTTAAATTACTAAAGTGCGTGCTAAAGATAGAATAAAGCAAGTCTTTAGGCTATAATAGAAATTGTGTTAAGACAATAAGAGATAAGGTCAATGCGCAAGCTTTTTACTATCGTGTATTTTATTATTTTAATAGCAATTGCGGTTGTTGGTTTAGCCATAGGAGCCGCTAATGATTTACCAGTTAACATTAATTTATTATTTATTAACCTTTCAGTAAACTTAGCAACTGTAATTGCAGGTGCTGTATGTTTTGGGGGAGTGTATGTTGCTTTACTGATGTTATATGTAGTAATAAAGCAAAAGTGCCAGATTATTTATTTACATAATAAGATTAAGAACCTGGAAGCGGATAATATTAACATTCTGAAAACTCAGAGTGCTGATATTCTTCATACTACAAAAAGCAGTAACATTACTGATGATCAAGGTGATGTTAAATAGTAATAATGTTAAGATGTAATAATCTTAAGAGCAGTAAAATTAACGAACCTTAAAATCATTGAAGTAATCTACGTTATTTAGTTTAAAGAAATAAGATGTTAGAACTTTTATTCCTACTTTTACCAGTTGCAGCCTTTTATGGGTATGTAATGGGGATGCGTTATGCTAAAAAAAGTAGTGAATCAAAAGAATTCTCGCATATTCATAACTTAGTCCGAGGTATTAATTACTTTTTAAATCGTGAAACTGATAAGGCTTCTGATGAACTTATTAAATACCTTGATACTCAAGGAGATCATTCTTTTGAAGAAAGTATTGCCTTAGGTAATATTATTCGTGAACGTGGCGATTTAGATAGGGCAATAAAGTTTCATCAAGGTTTAATGACGAAAGAGGGCTTAAAACCAACAGAGCGCTCTTACGCCTTGCTGGAATTAGCTAAAGACTTTCAGCGAGCAGGTCTTTTAAGTAAAGCAGAAGAAATCTTATATGAGCTAATCAGTTACAATAGCCAAAAAGTAGCTGCTGCTTTACTTCTCATTGACATCTATGAGCAGGAAAAAGATTGGGTAAAAGCGCTTAAGATTATCGATACCTACCGTAGATTTATCGCTGACAAAATAAAGTTTAAAGAAGCGCACTTTTATTGTGAACTTGCTAATGATGAGTTTATTCATAAAGATTACTCCAAGTCTATCGATTTATTTAAAAAAGCTTTAAACACTAATGATAAGTGTTTTAGGGCATATTTCTCTATCGCAAAAATTTATATTGAGCAACAAAAATTTACCTTAGCACTGGAATTTATCCAAAAAGCTAATGATGCCGATGTTACTATGCAGGGATTATTAGTTAAGCATTTAAAAAAGTGCTTTGCCGATCCTAATAGCAGTGACTTAATAGACATTTTAAATAAGTGGCTGGAGACCTCAACCAGTATTGAGGTGGTATTAGCATTAGCTGAGATTTATTATAGAAAGCAGGGGAAAGAAGTTGCAGAAGATTTTTTAATGCGCATACTTAAAGTAAACCCCAATATTGCGTTATTTGCACAGTTACTTAATTATCGTTTAGCTGATCTTGATTCCAAAGGACAGGAAAGATTAGCCGTATTAAAAAGTCTGATTGATATGTATCAGGTTAAGACTCCACGCTTTATCTGCTGTAAATGTGGCTTTAAGTCAAGTATATTATTCTGGCAATGTCCAAGTTGTCATCACTGGGAAAGTATGAAACCAACAGAGCATAAATATCTTGATTAGTGTTCTAAGGTAAAAACTGACAAGAAGTTTACTTGCATCATTTAAAGTTTTTAGTATTGTTATATAGGAATTGGCATGAACAATAAATTTGAACCAAAAGTTATTGTGGCATTAGATTTTGAGAAAGAACAAGATGCCTTAGCTCTAGTAGATCGTGTATTACCATCTGATTGCCGCTTAAAGGTGGGTAAAGAGATGTTTACCAGATTTGGTCCATCTTTTGTGGAAAAACTCCAAAACAAAGGTTTTGAGGTGTTTTTAGATTTAAAATTTCATGATATTCCTAATACAGTCGCAAAAGCTGTAGCAGCGGCCGCGGATTTAGGCGTATGGATGGTAAATGTTCATGCCAGTGGTGGGCGTAAGATGATGGAAGCTGCTCGCAATGAGTTAGAGCGTTTTTCAAAAAGACCACTTCTTATTGCTGTAACAGTTCTTACCAGTATGGATGAAGATACTCTTAAGTCTGTCGGTATTAACTCATCAATTGATGATGAGGTGCTTAGATTAGCGAGATTAACTCAAGAATCAGGTCTTGATGGCGTAGTCTGCTCAGCTCGTGAGGCTCCGATCTTACGTAAAAACGTTAATGATAACTTTAAGTTAATTACTCCAGGCATTAGACCCAAAGGCTCTGAGGTTGGGGATCAGGTACGCATTGTTACTCCTGTTGATGCTATTAATAATGGTTCTAATTACTTAGTAATAGGTAGACCTATCACTAAGGCAAGTGACCCATTAGCAGTGCTTAAAGGTATAAATGCTGATCTTTTAAACCTTTAAGATTAAAGTAAAAGCAGCTGCAAAAAGGTTGTAAGGTATTTAATAAAAAGCATTTAAAAAGTTAAAGCAGACTAGAGTAGTACTTATGCTCTAGTCTTTTTTATGTTGCTTTTTTTTCTTATGTCTTGTAGTAGTTTGGCAGTGGTTATTTATAGTTTTTGCGGAAGATAAATTTTTGAGAGAAACAGGTAATAATAAATAACACCGCACCTCCAATAGAACCTGCGATATGAGATTCGTAAGATACCCTGAAGTCACGAGGATTCATGCTTTGGATAAAATGCTGTAATTTAAAAGCGTTGCCATAAAGGTCTTGTGACAGTTTATGAAAGGTCAGCTCCGGAAAATACATATCGATAAATATTTTTATAATAACGCCAATGATAATAAGTAGAGCGATAAATTGTTTGCGCTCTTTATAGATATAAAGGCAGTTATAAATTAAGAGACCATGTAATAAGCCGCTCATACCGGCATAGCCCATAGATTTAGAGCATACGTCTGTTAGGTAAAAAAGGGATAATGTTGTAATTAAACCAAGCAAAATACAAATAATCAGTTTAACTGGCCATAATCCTGCAAAGGTTCCCTTTGGCAGAAAGTAGATAATTAAAAAGGCCAGGGCATTTTCAAGTAAATGCTGCATATTAAAATGCGCAAAATTAGCAGTTATAAAACGGTAATATTCATTAAAGCTTACATCGCTATAAGAGGTAAGCATAAATTTAGTAATATAAAAATGGGGATCTGTTAGGAGGTATGAACAACATACCATCCCAGAAATCATAACAAGAGCTATAAACAGGTCTATGGTAAAAGCAGGTGTTGCAATATTACGCAGCATTATAATTTTTTATCCTTTATTAAGTAATCTTCCTTTCTTTTTCCTTCACGCTTAATACAATTGATAAACTCAAGTGGTGTTCTGCCTTGTCCTGTCCAGGTTTGGATTTGTCCATCAGCTGTGGTGAAGCGATACTTTGGGGGAACATTACGTTTTTGAGGAGGTGATATATTATTATCAGAAATGAGGTTTTGGATGTCAGTAGCCTTAATACCAGCCTCTGCCATAATTGCTCTGATATTAGAAATTGCTTCTATCTTTTTTCTGTTCTCTTCATTTTTACGGTTCTCTTCTTCTTCTCGTTCATCAACGATTTCAGTAAGTTTTTCTAAAGCAGAGCGAAGTTCCTTTATTGAAAGGTCCTTGCATACAGATCGCAATGTGCGAATATTAGTAATGGTGTTAATAAAATCATTCATCTTAGGCACCATAAATTTATTTGTAATTATCTGTAAGAACAGCAAATTATTGCTTTGAGTGCAGTATAACACTTATATTAACAATAAACTTGAACCAAGCTTATGATTTTTGCATAAAAATGGTTATTTAGTGGCTAATCTGAAAAGTCATTGTTTAATAAATAAACTTTTAAGTTGGAGAAATTATGGGGATATTCTTAGGGAGTACATGGAGGCATACTGCATATTCTTGCAGAACATATTTACTTTTATATTAAATTTTGCTTTATTTTTTGCACAAAATTAAAAACAGCCATACCACTTAAGCTGAGATTAAGTACTGATTTACTTTTACCTAAGAGAAGGAGAAATACTTAAAATGGCAGTAAAAACGGGAAGCTAAAAAATCAAGTACTAAAAGATAAATGGCAAAAAAGATAAGTATTAAAGTTTGAATCCTGGCCAAAAAAGCGATTCCAGAAGCGATAAGATTCATCCAATAATAGATAAGGATAGGTAAGGATAATAAAACCAGAGCATGTATTATAAACTCCGGTTTTTAGCTATTATTTGTTATTTTGTTTTTATAAATTAAGTTTGCAGTAAATTATAGGTAATTGATTTTAATATCGTTCTTAATGGCAATACCTTTCTTAACTGCATCTTGAGTATCTTTACCTAAGGTAAGAACTACGCCTAATCTTCTTTTACCATTGATTTGTGGTTTACCAAAGAAACGCACCTGAGCAGAAGGATCATGCTGTAAGGCATTGGCTACATTATCAAAGCAGATGTTTTCACTGGTCCCCTGACCTAAAATAGCAACAGAGGCAGCTGGAGCATAGTTAATGATTTCACCGATAGGTAACCCAAGAATTGCTCTGACATGAAGGGCAAATTCACTGAAGTTCTGGGAGATCATAGTAACCATACCTGTATCGTGTGGACGAGGTGAAACTTCACTGAAGTAAACTTCATCACCTTTAATAAATAACTCTACCCCATAGATACCATAACCTTCTAAGGCATCAACGATTTCTTTAGCAATATATTGAGCCTTTACCAATACAGTATCGTTCATTGCTTGTGGCTGCCAGCTTTCACGATAATCACCATCTTCTTGACGATGACCAATAGGTTGGCAGAAATGGAAACCATCAACTGCTTTAACAGTTAAAAGGGTAATTTCATAATCAAACTTTAAGAACTCTTCAATGATTACCTTGTTCTTATGACCACGACCTTCGTCATGAGCGATGTTCCAGGATTTTTCAATATCATTTACTGAACGTAATACGCTTTGACCTTTACCTGATGAACTCATTACAGGTTTAACTACGCAAGGTAGACCGATTTTTTCAACGGCAGCTTTAAAATCTTCAAAGTTATCAGCAAATGCATATTTGGAGGTTGGTAGCTTTAAGGTTTGAGCAGCAAGGTTTCTGATTTTTTCACGATCCATAGTGGTTAGAGCTGCAAAACTACTTGGAACAACTTTATAACCTTTCTTTTCTAGTTCAACGAGCTTATTGGTTGCAATAGCTTCAATTTCAGGGATAATGTAATCTGGTTTTACCTGTTCAATAACTTCAGCAAGCTTATCGCCGTCAAGCATATCAACAACAAAATATGAATGAGCTACCTGCATTGCCGGGGCATTAGCGTAACGATCAACAGCAATAACCTCAACGCCTAAACGTTGTAGTTCAATACATACTTCTTTACCTAGTTCACCACAACCTAATAGCATTGCCTTAGTTGCATTTGGAGTATATGGAGTGCCTAACATTATTTCAAAAACCTTAATATTTTTTATGTAGATTGTTAGTAAGAAATCTTTTTTAGTACCTAAACTAAACGAGGCAATTTTAGCAGAATAGCTAATTTTGATCAATGTAAAACTTTTACGCGGATCGGTTTAGGGTGGTAAATTTTAGCGCTTTCTTAAAAAGCTTCTCTTGATATCTTTATGTCAATTTATCTTTCTTTTTGGAGATTACCAAACCCAGCCGTAAAGCCCCAAGCTTTAGCTATGGGGATATAAGGCATTCTCAAAAAATTTAAAATCTATTG
>CALXYT010000075.1 GCA_944393045.1 uncultured Succinivibrionaceae bacterium
ATAGAGTTGGGGCATCAACTCTTAGAGGAGAATTTGTAAGACCTACAAAAGTAGGCTAGATTTGTTGATACTAGAAATCCCCCGCATTTATGCGTGGGGAGTATGTCATTAAAGATGTGCTGTGTTTATAATTTTTTTGTGTTTTTTTGGGTATTTGGGTATTCTTGTTTTTTTAGGTTATTTTACTTTTTTAGGGGGATGGCAATAAAAAAGACCACCCAGATAGCTCTAAGTGATCTTTACAACTTTTATTTTCTTAAAAAGAGTAGCTATATTATAGTACTGCTACTATCGCTTTGCAAAGAGGATCGATATTAGAAGTTGTAATACCAGCTACACTTATACGACCACTACCCACAATATAAATACCAAATTCTTCTTTAAGTTTAGCAACTTGTTCCTTGCTTAAACCTGAGAATGAGAACATACCATACTGCTTAGAGATAAAGCTAAAGTCATGCTTAACACCTAAAGCTACTAACTTGCTTACAAATAATTCACGCATTTCCTTGATACGGTCACGCATTTCCTTAACTTCTTCTGCCCACATAGCACGAAGTTCTGGATCTGAAAGCACGGTAGTTACGATTAAAGCACCGTGAGCTGGTGGATTTGAGAAGTTAGAACGAACTGAAATCTTCATCTGAGAGAATACACGATCAGCAGTTTCATTATCAGCTGAAACGATTGTTAAAGCACCGATACGTTCATTGTAAAGACCGAAGTTCTTAGAGAATGAACTTGCAATTAATACTTCCTGGTTATACTTCACAAAAGTACGAATACCAAAAGCATCTTCATCGATACCATTACCAAAGCCCTGATATGCAAAATCAAAGAATGGTAAAAGCTTACGTTCAGCACAGAATTTAGCTAATTCTTCCCACTGTTCCTTAGTTGGATCGATACCAGTTGGGTTATGGCAGCAAGCGTGTAATAATACTGCATCACCTTCTTTAGCTTCTGCTAAAGATGCCTTCATACCTTCAAAGTCTAAACCATGGGTATTCTTATCGTAGTAACGATACTTAGCAGTTTCAATACCTGCTGCACCAAATACTTGGAAATGGTTTGCCCATGTTGGATCAGAAATCCAAATCTTAGTAGTAACGTTTTGCTGCTTTAAGAAATCAGCACCGATTCTTAATGCACCAGTACCACCAGGAGCCTGAGCTGTACGAGCTCTATTAGCTGCTAATACCTCACTATCCTTACCAAATACTAATTCACGTACTAAAGCACCATATTCAGGTGTACCAACAATTGGCAAATAGCTCTTGGTAGTTTCATTTTTTAAGATAATTTCCTCAGCCTTCTTAACACACTTAAGAACTGGAGTATTACCTTCGTTAGTCTTGTAGATACCAACGCCTAAATTAATCTTATTTGGACGAGTATCTTTTTTAAATTCTTCTGTTAAGCCTAAAATTGGGTCTGCAGGAGCTGCAACAATCTTATCAAAAAACATGTTTAGCTAGTACCTCTATGGTGCCTAAAAATTGTATGACTAATTATCTATAAATACCTTTATAAAGGCTTTTATATCTACCTTTATATTAAGTAATAGACAATCACTCAAACTTGTAAATCAAAAATCAGAATCAGTCTTAAATAACTTTGACTAAAACAGCCAAATTATAGCCTATTGTAACTTTTTAAACAATATAGCAAATTTAAATTTAAACTCTTAAAAGGTTTTAAGAGTTGTTTAAGTAGGTTATTTGGTAGTTATGACGTTAGTTGTTAAAGTTGTTTAGTTAAGAGTATTTAGGAGTATCTGCCTTCTCATCGTGTGGTCTTGTTTTATAAATCTTTAAAAACCACATATACTGCTCTTCACGAGTAGTAATAAGGTTTTCGATTGACTCATTCATCATTCTTACATCAGAAATCAAACCTCCTGATGGATAATTCTCAAAAACATCCCCAAAAACCACCTCAAATTTATGCTGCTTTTCATTATAGCAACAAAATATTGGGACAACTGTGGCATCTCCTAAGCGAGCAAGTTTAGGAAGAACTGTAAGAGTCGATTTTTTACTGGCAAAAAAGTCCACAAAAACTGAATTACCGGTAGCTAAGTCCTGATCAGGTAAAAAGAAACAACTATATCCAGATTTTAAAGCTTTTATTATCGATTTAATCCCACTACTACGCTCAAATACTTTACCCCCAAACTTTAAGCGCATGGAATTCATAAACCAATCATATACCTCATTTTTACTAGTATGCATCATCGTGCACATCTTTAAACCGATAGCAGAGAGGTATAACCCACCTCTATCAATTGTCCATGTGTGTGGAGCCATAAAGATAATTGGTTTACCGAGTTTTTGGGCGTATTGAAGGTTCTCAAGGCCTTGTACTAAATAATTATTAGCAATTGCCTTTTTGCTTTTAAAAAAAGTCTCACCATAGGCTAAGATTGACTTTGCACCTACTCTTATAAACTTACGATATAAGTTCTCTACTTCCTTTTTAGAAAGATTAGGATAAGCAAAAGCAAAATTAGTAAGCACTCTTCTTTTAAAGCTATTATTAAATCGAGCAAATACCGATGCCAGCATATTAGCAATAAAGTCCCTGATTATAGCTGGAGTGTAAGCCAGAATGCCTAAAACAAGAATTGAGAACCATGAAAACCAATATTTTACACGGAAGTATCTTGCCTTAATTTTTGTATCAAATGCCTTATCAGAATCAATAGCCATTAAATCTTCAAACCTTTAAACCTATATGAAACTTAATCTTTAAGTGTATTTATATCTATTATATCTATGTATTCTATATCTAAAACAAAAGATGCAGTTAAGCTTAAGTTTTTTTCTTTTGCTGAACCTGGGCTTTATTAAACTTAAGTATAAGCAAGTATGAAAGCCTTTGTTTTAGAATAAGTACTAGCGTTTGTTTTTATTTTTGTTTTGGTGTTAGTGTTCTATCGGTGTTAATTCTGATAATTCTACCATAGAGACAGAAAATCACAATAGGAGAGAAATTTTAGGAAAACATCCCAGAAAGCGCCCTGCTTTTTTTAGCCTTTTTACATTTTTTTGTTTTTTTTAAGTTATTTATTTGTATTTTAAAGTGTGATTTTCATGTTTTTATATATTTTAATGAGTAAGTAGCTAAAAGGACTAGCATCTTTTAACCTAGTCCACATTTTTTACTAAAAGTTACCGACACTTTTATAAATATTGATATGTATCGATTAAATAAATGATATAAAAAGGTACATTATGGATCAGCAGCTAAGAAGAGTTGGCAGATCTTAAAAAACTGAAAGATAAAGCTAAAAGTTTAAACTTGAATGTGAAAAGTTTAAAGCTTAATAACTTTCAGCAAAATCAGGCAGGTAGTATTACAGATAATACTATTTTATAACCAATACTGTATCTTATAGCAACAATTGTACTATAATTGTACTATGCTATATAATTTAACCGATTTTATATAGCAATATTTGCAAGTTACAAAAATATAATTTTTAGGCTTTGAGAAAATGCCCCTTATGAAAAACACTTCCTCAAAAGAAAATTATCTTGAATCATTTAATAAAGTAGTTTTTATTGATGATAATACCATCGTCATAGAACAACGTTATACGATAAAACGAATAGAGCATTTTTCTACTATGGTTTATTCCATTAGCAATATCAATAATTTCTGGAAAGAATCTGTTTCCTTCTCAACATCATTTGATCATGCTGACTTAGAATCTGTTGTTGATAGACCTAATTATAAAGTCCGTATCTTGAAATTTACCTTATGGCGACAGGACCTGTTATGTGGTCATCTTTCCATAAAACTTGGTTATGAAAATGACCATCATGAAATCTCAGAAAAAATAGCAGAGTTTTTTCAGACAAAAATTATTCCAGGTGAAATTAAGATTGAAAACTAGTTATTAGCTAAGTGCTAGTTTAAGTGGCTAGTTAGTAGTTCTTGAATACTAGTAGTATATGGAAATTTTGAGGAGAGTTATCTATTTGTTCTGTAATTTTAATCTTCTTGTCATGTATCTGCTATATAAATTTCAGAAAGTTAAGTAAATTTGCTTAAACCAGAGGTTTATTTTTAGTAGTATAGTAAAATTTGCTCAAGATCGCCCCATTAATACCGTTAATAAAGTATAATGTAAGTGTAAACTAATATTTAACAAGGAAAGAATTTATGGATGCTTCAAAAATCAGCAGTGATAACTATGGCATGGAATCATTACAAATTGCTGTGATGAAGAAAAGCCAAGATCAAAGCGCAGAATTATCACTTAAACTATTACAAGATGTAGCTCAAACCACCCAGCAGATTAATGCTAATGCGGCTGGTGCTAATCCAGGTGATCGTTTAGGTCAAAATATTAATATTTCCGTTTAACCATATTTATTCTCCTTTATTTGATTGTTGGTTAAGCTCCAAAGTGATTTTGGGGCTTTTTATACGCAAGGGTGATAAAAATGACACCTGCCACAAAATTTTTAGATAAAAACAACATATCTTATAAGATATATCAATATGAATGTAGTGCCAATCATGATTTTGGACATCTCGCAGCTGAAAAACTTAACCGTTCTCAGGATGAAGTTTTTAAGACCTTACTAATTTGCCATGAAAAGACTTATATCACAGCTGTTATTCCGGTTAATTGCACCCTGAATTTAAAAAGTGCTGCAAAACTTGTAGGAGTTAAGAATGCAGAAATGGTAAAACCTCAGGATGCAGAACGTTTAACAGGTTACGTTTGCGGTGGTATTAGTCCTTTTGGTCAAAAGAAACACACCATTACCATTCTTGCCGAGGAAGCTGTCAATCTTCCTGAAATGCTTGTCAGTGGCGGGAGACGAGGTCTATCAGTGGGCTTAAATCCTCAGGATTTAATTAACGTTCTATCAGCAAAAGTCGGAAAAATTACCGAACATCATGGAAGTTAAGAAACTTTTATCCTGGTAAGAAGTGTTTAGGGCGAAGTAAGGTTGGGTTTGGTTTAACTTTGGTTTTAACTAAGACTTATTAAACAAGGTAAGTTTAAACAACTATAGGTGCATATTTAAGTGCACCTTTTTGTTTCAGTTGTTCAGAGTTTTTTGGGGGATTTTCTGGTGATTACTGATTTACACTATGTTCATTCATGAAATTACGTAACCCACAAATACTCTGCTCGCTAATAAGATGTTCAATACGGCAGGCATCTTTAAGGGCGATTTCTTCTGGTACCTGTAAGTAATCTTTTAAAAATCTACTTAAGTCTACATGTCGTTTATAGACCTCTTGGGCAAGTTCCTCACCTTTTGAGGTGAAACTGATATAGCCCTCTTCTGATACGGTAATGCACCCTTTTGTAGTAAGCAGCCCTATTGCTCTACTAACTGATGCTCTTGACAGAGTTAAGTGTTTAGCAATATGAATGGCTCTAACTTTTTGTGAATATTTTTTATCTTGAGATAATACCAAGATTGCCTCCAGATAATTCTCAAAAGATTCATTTAAAGGTTTACCAAGCGGAAAATGCGAAGAGCTTTCATTAAAATCTGCAATCTTCTTAGAGCATTCATTACATTCATCTTTATTAGCCAGATATATTTTTAATGCATCAATAGTTTCAGGACTTACTACATGCTCCACACGACAGGCATCGACATCACCAATTTGTGCACTAACACCTGCAATACAGATAAATAGTTTCATTAAAAGCTTATGTCTTTCCCAAATAACAGATGCCCTGTTCTCGCCCTCTTGGGTTAATAAGATATGACCTTTATCAGTAGTTATAATAAAACCTTGTTCTTTTAAATTACTTAAGGCTCTACTTACTGATGCTCTTGATAAAGATAAGTGATCAGCAATATCAATGGCTCTTACATGTGCTAATTTAGAGGAAAGTTGATAAATCGTTTCAAGATAATTTTCAGATGATTCCTGTTCAATATGCCCTAACATTATAACAATATTCCTCAATCAAACTATTAACCTTTTCAGGTGGTATGGGTATTAAGATGAAAGTAATTGATTATTTATCCTTAAATTGCTCTTTGGTACTTTTTTATGCCTTGGTGTACTTTTTGTAGCGTGGTCTCTGGTACATTTAATCCACCTTTAGCACACTCTTAAGCTTTTAAGTAAAAAGCATTTACAACATTATCTGATACGTTGGTTCTTAAGAACAATATTAATCTTAATCAGAAATTCTTGGTAAGCTGTTTTACAGTAATTTATTTTTAGTTATTGCAGTTATTTTTGTTGTTCTTCTTTTAACTGGTTTTATTTTTCCGTACTTTATCTACTGTTACCAGGTAGTATCGCCAAGAATTTAACGATCTAAGTAAATCGGTATTGCAATATTATAGCCAACCTCTATAACTTTAGCTAGATTCTGGAAGTGGCAAAATTTATAATTTGGCAGCTAATCTTTTTAACAGTTAATCTTTTCCAAAGGATTTATTAAAAGAATCTCGGATTTTTTTCATGTTCTCAGCTCTATTCTCTCCTTGAGGAAATTTTCTTTTACCAATATACCTTACATAATAACGTACAGACTCAGCATTAAAACTACAGATTTCCATGTCCATATTACCAGAGTTCATAACATTTCTGGTAAAAGCATGAATATTATCAGCATCCTGGGGACTAGACTGAGCAAAATACTCTGCGATTTTTTGGAGTGAATACTGATACTTTGCACGGTTAGTACAATCCACCTTTGGCTGGCAGGCGCATAGAAAGATAGCACCAGCTAGCAGTACACAAAGTTTTAAGATGTCCATATACTCACCTTCATACTATATAAAGAACATGACATACTCCCCACGCATAAATGCGGGGGTTTCTAGTATCAACAAATCTAGCCTACTTTTGTAGGTCTTACAA
>CALXYT010000076.1 GCA_944393045.1 uncultured Succinivibrionaceae bacterium
ACAATAATTGATTAAATAATACAATAGATTTTAAATTTTTTGAGAATGCCTTATATCCCCATAGCTAAAGCTTGGGGCTTTACGGCTGGGTTTGGTAAAAGATCTTTTTGAATAAACGTTTTTCACTGCCTCGGAAGTTTTCCTTAGGCATCTTATTTACTGCTTATTACATCTTTTTTGCTACTAAGAAATCGTCATATTATGTTATTTTTTAGCAAAAGATTCTGGGATTTTTTTGGGTAATAAAAACTTAAGTTATTACTTAAAAGCAATAACTTAAGTCTGGTAAAAAAATTATCCCCCTTCTTAAGAACTCTGGAGTTCTTAAGAAGAAATAAACTTACAAATTTAAGAATTTGTTTAATAAAGTAATTGCAAAATACATTTTTTACCTAAGATTTACAATTACTTTTTTCTGGATAGCTATTAGTTTTTGTAAAATTTGATAAGTAAAACATGTATTAAACTTTTTAGAGATTAAAAAGGTAGTAATTTACAGCTGTTTTAACATTAAAAAAGCTCAAAGTCATGGAGTTAACTTTAAGCTTTTAATGGTTTACTTTAATATTTTTTGGTTTGTTGTTTTTTATGCTACTACTCTACTAACATAATCTTCATTTCATTAGTTAAGCCTGATTTATCAGTATCACCATGAGTTACAATTACCCAATCACCATGAGTTAAATACCCTTTCTTCTTTAAAGCTTGTAGAGCACCTTTTGCAGCCTGCTCCATAGTCTCAAAGTCAGATACATTAAACTCAAGTGGATATACGCCACGGAATAAGTTACACCAGTTTAAGGTTCTCTCAGTCGGAGCTAACGCAAAAATTGGTAAATTGGAGCGCAATCTACTCATAAGTAAAGGAGTATGACCTGTTTCAGTTAAGGAAACAATACCTTTAATGCAAGCCAGGTGGTTAGCTGCGAACATAGCACTCATGGCAATGGTTTCTTCACCGTCTTTAAATGTCTGGTCAGTACGATAAGTTGAAACTGTCATTGGTGGATACTTCTCAGCACCACGGCAAACCTGACTCATTGCACATACAGTTTCTACTGGATAATCACCTGCTGCTGTTTCAGCTGACAGCATTACCGCATCAGTTCCATCAAGCACCGCATTTGCCACATCCATAACCTCAGCACGAGTTGGCATTGGAGCTTTAATCATAGATTCCATCATCTGAGTTGCAGTGATTATCGGGCGGTTATATTCACGTGACTTCTTAATTAAACGCTTTTGTACCCCCATTAACTGCGCATCACCAATTTCAACACCTAAGTCGCCTCGAGCCACCATTACTGCATCTGCAGCTTTTACCACATCTGCCATAGCTTCATCGCTTACTACCACCTCAGCACGTTCAACTTTAGCGATAATCTTTGCATCAGATCCAGCCTGACGTAAAAGGTTACGGGCAAGTTCTATATCCTCCCCGGTTCTTGGGAATGATACTGCCACATAATCAACACCAATCTCAGCAGCAATTTTTATATCATTGCGGTCTTTTTCCGTTAGGGCAGGAGCAGAAAGACCACCACCCTTTTTATTGATACCTTTATTATTTGATAATGGGCCTGGTACCAGTACTGAGGTTAATATCTTAGAACCAACTACTGACACTACTGATAACTGCACACGTCCGTCATCGAGCATTAGCACATCACCGGTTTTTACATCTTCAGGTAAGTTCTTATAATCAATACCCACAGCCTCCTGTGTACCCTCACCTTTTGGTAAATCGGCATCAAGGGTAAATAAATCACCGGTCTTAAGCAGAATTGGACCATCTTTAAACGTACTAATTCTAATTTTCGGGCCTTGCAGATCACCTACTATCGCGACTACTGTGCCAAGTTTTTTGGCGATGGTTCTAATATTTTCAGCACGGCGGGCATGTTCCTGCGCACTACCATGAGAGAAGTTAATACGCATAACATTTGCACCAGATTTAATTAACTGCTCCAGTACTCCTTCTCTGTCTAAGGCAGGTCCCATTGTACAAACTATTTTAGTACGTCTAAACATTATCATTCTCCAGTTTTTAGCATAATAGACACCTTACCAATATTTACTGATATTATAGCGGTAATTTTTAGAATTACCTGCTTGATGCCTGGTAAAAAGTATCTCATCGTAAAGCTAAATTTCATTAGTTTTACGTTGTTTAACTTTGCTTAATTTACTTAACTTCTTAGATCACTACTTAAGTTCTTATTTATCTTAGATTATAGCAAAAAAATCTATCTTTAAACTCTAAATACATGTTAAATCTCGGGTGAAGAATATTATTTTTGTAAAAAAATCTTTTTCCTGAAAAATCAGCACCGATCTTTGTGTTAACAAACAAAAAATCTTTGTTAATATTTTGTTAAATGATAATTTTAAACCGTTTGTTATTAAATAAAACAACATTAAAAAATTATATAAGTTTTAATATATTATTAACATTTAAAAGCAATCGCTTAGAATTTTTAAGTTCTATAAATAGATAATACCCACCCTTAATTCAGAAGATTAAATTCTGATATGAGGCTTTATAAGAAGTATCGACAACACTAAGAAAATACTATAATGCAAAAATATTTTACAAATTTTATAAAATTTACATTTTTTTTATAAAATCGTGTTATACTGCCGATATTGATTTCTTGAGTGTTTTAATTTTCTTGTTTTTAGTAAAAAACTTAATTTAACGCAAGAAATTAACTATTTTTATAACGCAAGACAAATGGGAACGGTTATAACACTTAACTTTGTGCTCTTAAACTGTTGCTTAAGTTTAAGTTTTTAAGTGTTACCAGAATATAATTATTAGGAGATTAACGCTTATGGTAGCTAAAGCACCTAAAGCTGCAACTAGTGAAACCAGAACAAGTTGTATCAAGTTAACACGAAAAAATGGTGATGTTTATTTAATTCAACGTCAATACGTTTATGATCCGATTTTAAAGCGTAATAAAAATATCTCCAGTCACATTATCTCCAAGATCCCAAAAGGAAGCACTGAGCCTGTTCCTACTCGTTCTATGAAAAAAAGAAGCTCTAAGGAACTTTTAAAAGAAAAGAACGAACGAGAGCAGATTACAATGCTCGATATTATCGATCATATCGGTAAGTTATCATGTATCGATGAAAATCTTTATAGCGTAACTGACAAGATTAGATCTAAGCAAATAATCTCCATTGCTCGCTTTATGCTTGCCACTGGTAACCATTCCTTAAAAGACCTTACCACTTGGCAAAAGACCCATTACCTGCCTTATGCGTCAGATTTAACTAAAGAGGTTTATACCGAGCTTTATAATGATCTTGGTAATAGTGATGCGATTATAAGCTCCTTCTTTAATGCTCGTTTTAATAAAATATCAGGTTCTGTATTACGTGCCTATGATTATCTGGTAGATATGCCTGACAGTGCACCTGCTAAGGTTACTGCCATTTACTGCGTTAATGCACGCCAAAACAAAATCCTTTCAAGTTTACCTTTCGGCTATTATTTTAAAGAAAACTTTGATACTTCAAAAAGTGCACAAGAACAAATTACTGCCTTATATGAAGGTCTTAGAGAAATAAATCCACGAGTACCTGAATATATCTCTAAAGTTAATGGTAATTTATATGAATATCTTGATACATTAGTAGAGCGTAAATTAAATTTTACTATTGAGGCTGATTTTAATAATGAAATCCTCACTAAAGAATTACCAAACTTCAAGTACTCATTAAAGTATGAAGATACTACTAAGAGCGCCAAATATCCAAATCTTAAAGTAGCCTCTACTCATATTCTTTATCATAATATCGAAAAGCTCCCTGATGGTAAGCTTGCTAAGAAACGTTCTTTCAGGCGTGTATATATTCATTTCTTCTTTGACAAACAAAAGAAAGATGTACTTGACAATGAATTACGCTCTAAAATCGAAGCAGCAGGTAAGAAAATTTTAAACGGTGCTACCATTGCAAGTTTAGATGCCAATGAGCAGTCTTTAGCTAAAAAATATGTAACTATTGGGTTTGATGAAGAAACCGGGAACCCTAAGATTATCTATGATGAATATGCTATCTTTATGGCTCAGGAGCTTCATGGTTTTTCTGCACTTTTAACTAATATTCATGAAAATGCTGAAGAGTGTTATGAAGTTTATAATGCTCGTGGCAGTATTCATGAATGTTTACTTGAGGATTTTGGTAATCAAGAAGCTGACAGTAGCGCATCTTTAACCCCTACTGTTACTAACGCTAAAGGTGAGTTATTTGTGCGCTTTATTGCCTTAAGCTATTTAGAATACTTAAAGAATATTATCACCAAAATTGTTGATGCATTAGGTACTCCTAATGGCGATCCTTCACATGATATCCCTCAAACCTTAGAAGCTGAGGAAAATTTAAAAGATTGGTTTGCTGGTAATGAACCTTCAAAAATCTTACAGTGGTTTGATGTAGATCGTAATAACCCTGAAACTTTTAGTAACTACCATGATAGATTTAGTGAAGAGAATATGCAAAAAGATAGACTTATCTTTAACCGCTTAGGCATAAGCCATATGAGTAAGGTGCGTACCATTCACTAAAAGTAAGAAGTGAAGTTTACTGATTAGGAAAGCTTTTCCTTAAGTTGTGCAGGGGGAATGGGTTTATCCTTTGCCCCTCACAACAAACCAACCGTGCCACCTCATAATAGTGGTCTTTTCCATTAAACGTAATTTCCAGTATAGTTACGATTCTTTTCCATGACACTACAAGTATTTGGCGTATTCTCCTTCTTATCCAGGCATCTTCTCTATTCATATGGGATTTACTAATATCTGGCCTGAAGTAGTTATCCCCTTTAAAACGATATTGAATTGCTTCTGGGGAGTTTGTTTTCCTAGGGCTTTTTCTCGTAAGAATTTCGGCATCTTCTTTGTGAATTTGTCTCTACTCTTCTTGTGAACGGATACCTTCCAGCCGTCCTCAGTCTGATACCACTGGAAACTAATGGGAGGGGAAGTCCTAAACTGTCTATCTTCGTCTTATCGTGTGTAATCTACTGAAACAATTTACCATCGATAAACTTAGTTTTACTTTCAGAGATTCCATGCACAGCTCTTTCACTTATGCAAATCATGCAGTCATCTGCATTCCTTACAAACCTAATTCCCCTACTATAGAGCAGTTGATAAAATTCATTTAGTAAGATATCAGCACACATTGAGGAGAAATTATTACCTTGTAGTAGATCTGCTGCATTCTTAATTACCTTCCATTGGTCAATTATCTTAAGTAGAAGGAACCTGTGAATCACCGAACTTTCTTAGATCCATATCTATAACATAGATCTATCCTTCATCTGCAGTCTCTAACACTCTATCTGTCGCATTATAACAACCTCTTCCAGGTCTGCCCCAAAAGCTACTATCCGGGAATTTACCTTCATAGTATTCATTCAGAACGGTGGTTGATATACCAGAAGGACGCTTTTGCCCATTATCCTTAGGTATGTGCACTCTCTTTTATTGGTGAGGGCTTAAATCTCCCCTTGGTAATAAACACTATTACGCAGTATTTATGATTACAAAACCTCATGAGGAAGTCTTTACATTACCCCATCTATGCAAGCTACCTCCGACCAATACCTCACGGTATCATTGTCCAACCTTCGACTATGACCTTGCTGACGGCTTGCAGGTCCTGGACTTTTACCCATTAGAAAATGTGCATGCCATGCGAACTAAAAGACTGGAGCATTACAGCTCCAGTCTTTAACATTTAAGGTAAATATCTGTTTAGTTATTATCAGCTGTTAGCCAAGTAAAGCTAATGCCAGTTGCGGACGCTGATTAGCCTGACTTAAAATGCTCTGAGATGCCTGCTGAATAATAGACTGCTCTGTCATATTGGCAGTTTCAGTAGCAAAGTCAGTATCACGAATACGGCTGCGAGCATCGCTTACGTTCTCAAATACATT
>CALXYT010000077.1 GCA_944393045.1 uncultured Succinivibrionaceae bacterium
CTGAATCGCCAAAGAAGCGTATTTCCAAGCGACCAGGCACTACTGAAGGCCTTGTATCTTTCCACTTTTGAGGCGACCAAAAAATGGACCATGCCTCTAAAAAACTGGGGAGTAGTTTACGGTGAATTTCAGATAATGTATGAAGGTCGATTACCTTACTGATTTTCGGTACTAACAAGAGACGGAAGCTAAAACTTCTGTCCTTGGATTATTTTGTTTTCTTAATAAAAACAGTTAAATTTCAATAGAAATAATTGACTATTTTATTTATAGAATATAAATCTTGACTTATAAAAACAAAAAGGTATATTAATTACACAACAGCAGTAACCGGAAGGTCACTGCTTTAAAAAATTCTCAGGATGTTTTTCTATTTACAGAAAAATTTTCACATACTCAAGCATACTCCCCATAATTATTTAAACCTCGTAGGTAATTGTAACTTTTAAGCCTGTAGGAGTTACGTTTTGAAGGATAATTTTTCCTCCCTGTTTTAAGATGGTGTTTCTTACTATTGAAAGACCAAGTCCAACATGTGCCTCCGAGGTGTTCCTTGCTTTATCAAGGCGTGAAAAAGGATAAAACACTTCTTCAAATTTTTCTTCAGGAATCCCAGGACCATTGTCTACTATTTCAATGGTTATCTTGGAGTTAACCTCACTTAAATAAACATCAGCTTTATTACCATATGATAAGGCATTATCAATAAGATTTTGTAGAATTCTATGCATATCAAGAGTATTACAGAGAAATTCGCTAGCTTTAGTTAGTTGAGTGGCAATATGAAAATCAACATCTTTTCCAGTGTCTTGATAATCAGAACAAATACTATCTATTAGGCTATCTAAATGAACTTTTGTTTGTTCAGTGTTAGTTTCTTCACTTCTTGCAAATTCTAAGGTTGCTTTTACCATTCTAGTCATTGTCTCAATGGTGTTGATAAGTTTGGTTTTATCCTCACTATCAGGTAGAAATTGAGCTCTTAACATCATGCTTGTAAGCGGTGTTTTTAAGTCATGGCTTATGGATGCTAGAATTCTTGTTCTATCGGAAATAAAAGAAGCTAGGGATTCTTGCATTCTATTAAAGGAGTTCATAAGTTCTCTAATTTCTTTAGGACCCTCAATTGGTAAACCTTTAGCCTTATAGTTATGAGAAAGTATATTAGTTTGACTAGTAAGCTTTTTAAGAGGAGCCGTGATTCCAGTTATTAACAAGTAGAATAATAAGGTACCAATAAAAGTTGAACCAATAATAACATACCAAATGTTAGTTGAAATTGGAGGTAAATAGCCTGTACGGTATAAACTACCAAAAGCTAAATATTGACCATTATTAAGCTTAATAGACCCAAAAAAAGCAGGATTGAAGTTCTCTGGGGTAAAATCTTTATTATTTTTACGCTTAAAGATTCTTCTATTGTGTTTTATTTGTTTATTAATTACTTTAGCTAGAAGGTATTTAATCTCACCTGATTTAACAAATTGAGCTCGAGTAAGATTAGTAAAATCTCTGCTAAAATCTTTATTATGATTTTGCTCAATTGATGATTGTGCAGTAATTATATTGTCTTGTGGAAACAGAAAATCATCAATTACATCATTAAATTCTGTAGTCATGATAAATATTTCACGATATTCAGAGCCTAATTCTTTTTTAGCTCTTTTTTCAAATGAAATATTTCGCTCGGTTGGAATAATGGGAGAATCGGTAAGAAAAATTGTTAAATTAGATTTGTTAGCCCTTAAGATATCATCATATAGTCTAGGGTCGGCGTTATCTAGTAGGCGGACTATACTTATAGTTTTAATAAATGAAAATTTAATTATGTTATTGATGCGTTCATTATTCATATCAATAACAAAGGCACTAATAACAATAAGCTGAAGGGCAAAAAGGTAGCTTATTGAAAGGAGAATAAGTCTGCCAGTTAAGGTTTTTGGTAGTAAAATACTAAGCTTCATATTTTACCTCACTAATAAAACAGTAACCACCACCCCATACTGTTTTAATAAGTTCGGCATTATCAGAATTTTTAAGTTTGCGTCTTAAGCGACTGACCAAGGTATCAATAGATCTAACAAATACTTGAGCTTCTCGACCTCTTGCTAGATCTAATAATTGATCGCGGGATAAAGTTTTTTGCGGGTGTCGTAAGAAGGTTGTAAGTAGCTCAAATTCTGCAGTGGATAGATCAACGAGACTGCCATTTGCATCGTATAACTCTCGTTTATTCATATCTAGAGTCCAATTACTAAAGTTATAGAATTTAATATTTGTTGGTTGATCCTCTGGTTCTTTAACATTATCAGTACGGCGTAAAACTGCTCTAATGCGCGCTAGAAGTTCTCGTGGGTTAAAAGGTTTTGTTAAGTAATCATCAGCCCCTAGTTCTAAGCCTACAATTAGATCGGTATCTTCATTCATTGCGGTAAGCATAATAATTGGTATTTTGTTACCAGCTTCTCGAAGAGAGCGACAAATAGTTAAGCCATCCTCGCCTGGCATCATAATATCTAAAACTATTAAATCAAAGTTCTCAGTTTGCATTAATTTGCGCATTTCAGTGCCATTTTCTGCAGTAGAAGCAGTAAAACCGTGTTTTTCTAAAAAGCGTTGTACTAACTCTCTAATATCTGCATGATCGTCTACTACTAAGATATGGGCAGTATGATTCATAGGAAATCCTTAGTTTATTATAATTATATTGTTATTTTGTATAGTATATAGCATTAATTGAAAGATGCTCTAGTGTATTTCTAAGTACTGTTCTTATTTTATTACCAACTTCTTTTACGTTAGCTAGTTTATATTGTTTAACTAATAATGTTAAATTATATGTTTTTATATAATCTCGCAGTAATTGATACATATTACTAAATTCTTTACTGGTAAAAGATAACTCATTAAGTTCTTCACTAAATAACTGTGTAAACACCATTATTTCTACAATACCATGCTCAATGCTGTGGTTAAAGTAAGCAATGCTGTTTATAACTTTAATAAAGTTGTGTGCAAAGAATTCATGTTTTGTTAGTTTTTCTGTGAATATAAGATTTTGAATAATTTCTTCACTAGACAATTGTCTACTAATATTTAGTATGATGCTTTCTTTTAACATGTTATGTCTATTTAATATAATTGGTGCTTTAAAAGAAATAAAGAAATTACTCCAGTGATGCGTGATGTGGGTATAAAGTTCAGAATGAGCTTTTACCATGAGTAGAGAATATTCACCACTAGCATTATCTTTAGTTAAACTGATATTTACTGGTAGGTATTTATTGTATTCCCAAAATTTATAAGTTTTTTCTATTAGGGCAAAAGAGACACCTGAAATTATGTTACTAGGTTTTTCATAGTAGGTGTGATAGCTACTATTTTTATGAATAAATTCTTGTAATGCTGTGTTATCAAAGAGCTTAATTAGTTCTGAGGCTAAGTGTTTTCTTTGGTAATGAGGATCGGTAACAATTCTTTGAATTCGTATAAAGCTTATATGTTGCTCAAAATTAAATCCTGCGTGCGCCAGTAGAGTTTGTGGAAGGAGGTTAGCTTTTGGGCGTGAAAGACCGTTAAAAATTTTTTCTTTTAAGAAATCATCGGTAATAGCTTCAACTGAGGTAATACAAAGAGCAATTATTTTATTTTGAGGTATGTTATTAACAATGTTTGTCTGAGTTAAAGTAAAGAGAAAAGCATTTTTATCGTTAAGCCATCTAATAATATCTTGGCTAGATGTTTGATAATGATTAGCAATTAGTAAATTATTTATTGAGCCTAATTGTTGTATATATTTTTCAGGGAAAATTAACAAGATATTAGGAAAGTTAAATACGTTAATAACTAGGTTATCGGAGATGTTATAAGAAAAAATATTATCTTTAAGGGCTAATGATTCTTGGTTTTCTGGTAAAAATTTTTCGGTAATAGCATCTTGTAATGAAGATTTAAAATTAAAAGTTAAGAGGTTTAAGAAGTTCTCAAAATTATCATTAGCGTATCGAAAATTTTCTGTAAGTTGATATTTAGTTATTGGTGATTTGGTCTCTAGTTTTAAATTAATACCTTGACTAGTGCCTTCATAACCTAAGATTGTTGATGATATTATAATTTTTTTATATTTTTGAATGATTGCATTTAGTAATTTAAGAGAAATTGTGGCAGCTTCTTCAATAATCAATAAATCAGTATCATCTGCATATAAAGCAAAGTTTTGAGGGGTGATAATTTTTATATCAAGTCCTTGGTAAATGTTAGCGATATTACCTTCTCCACCATCTAAAAGGGTAATTTTACATTTACGCGATTGTAGTAATGAGTTAATAAGATGAATAATGGTTGTTGTTTTACCAGTTCCTCTATTACCACATAAAAGAGCAGTAAAATTATTTTCGGATATACTTTTAGTTAATAATGCATTGAAGATAGATAATTGTTTATTAGATAAAGAAGGTAATTTATTATTTATCGATAAAGAAACTTGAGTTTTTTGCGCTTTAGACCAATTATCAATATATGAATGAATTACGTCTACATCATCGGAGTGAGTAGATGCCCTTAAATCAAAAAATTTAAGTTTAAATATTAGGGCAATTTTATGAAGGTATGAGAGAAAAGGTAATGATAATTGGCCTGTTATAACAATCAAAATTAAACCATTTTGTTTGATTGTGCCAGCAATTGATAAGAGATAGTTAAGATTTAAATTATCAAATTGGATTAAGACTGAAGAATTTTGAGTTCCTAAAAATTTACGGTAATTCTCTAGAGGATGGATTTTATTTTTGACTGTAATAGGGAGTGAAGAGGAGGTATCTTTTAAGAAGTCATGGTAAGTTTTTTTATCTAAAAAGATAGTGTTTATACCTTCTTGGAGGGTATTAAGTGCAGTTGCTGTAAGTTTATTTGCGTAATAGATAATGCCAACTCTTTCAATACTCATGATAACTTTCTCTTATAAGTTTAGATTAAGTTAAATATTTATTATACTAGGGTTTAAGTAAAGATAATTTAATCAGCAGCAAAAAAGAGGATATATCTTCATGAAAAAAGACAAAGCAGTTTTTTTAGATAAAGACGGAGTGATAAATATTGATCAAGATTATGATGTCTCAATTGAAAAATTGAGTTTAATAGATCATACATATGAAGCTTTTAGGCTAATCAAAAGTAAAGGATATAAGATAGTAATTATTTCAAATCAATCTGGTATAGCACGAGGGTTTTACAGTGAAAAAGATTTTCAAAAACAAATGATATTTATTCAAGAGAAGTTACAAGAACATGGTACATGTTATGATAAGTATTATTACTGCCCACATTACTTACAAGGAAGTATCGAAAAATTAAAAGTAGATTGTGAATGTAGAAAACCTAAGCCTGGAATGTTATTAAGAGCAAGTGAAGAATTAGGAATTGATTTAGAAAATTCATATTTAGTAGGTGATAGGGTTAGTGACTTAGAAGCAGGATTAAATGCAGGTCTTAAAAAGGTGTTTTTAGTTAAGACTGGGAAAAAGGTAACGCAAGAGGCAAACGGTAAAGCAACTAAGGTTTATAACAATCTTTATGAATTTGCTATGGAGTTGGATAAGATAGAATAAAAAGATAAAGTTATGTTCAAATTAAATAATAATGAAGATTTAAAAGATGAATAGAGGAAAATTAGAGGTTTATCACAAAAATAGCACAAAAAACGAACAAAACAAAGATTTTTTAAAAAAAAATAAAGATTTTAGTAAAAAAAGGTTGACGAAAAAAA
>CALXYT010000078.1 GCA_944393045.1 uncultured Succinivibrionaceae bacterium
ATTTATTGGTAGAGTTTGCAAGCTGACGTCTTGCATTGATAGATGATGTATTGGTATTTACAAATAGAGCCATGATAATTTACCTTTTTTGCTATAAAACTTTATCCATATCTGGTGAATTTCTTGCACTTTGGATACTTTTATATCGGCCTGATATCATATTTCTTGAATTTTTTTTTTAAATATTCGATTTTGCGCGTTCTTTCACTGTTTTGCTAAAAACTTCTCCGTTTTTGCTAAAGTTTTTAAGGAAGAGGGGGGGATCTGCCAAAATCGATAAAATTTATTGAAAACAATCTCCTAAAAAGCATACCACCCATAAAACTCAAAACTTTAATCCCTAACATTCTTTTAAAAAACATAGAGCCACAGTTTTAACTTTTTAAGTTTAGCTGTGGCTCTATTTATTACCTTTAGTCTACATTTTATTTTGTATTAAGTTTAAGTACTCAGTACTTATCACCAATTACTAAATTTTAATGTAAGGGCAGTTAGCAATAAAGCATTACTAATGTAAAGCTAAGTTTCTTTACTTGGTTTTTTCGTTATTGCTATCAGTATTTTTATCACCTGCAGTAGTGCTGTGAGCATATCTGCTATGATTATACTTCTCCATTTCCTCAGGAGTTAAAGGAGAGGTATTAAAGACTGGTCCCAAATCATCAGGATCCTCATTTATAGCACTATCTTTTATTTCCTCATTCTGCTCTTTTGCTGTAAAAGCAGCTTTATCATGTTCTGCTTTTTCATTTGAAGCATCAATAGTGCTTTGAGGTTCATCATCTGGAGTAAGCACTAAAAATTCTTCCTCCTCCTGATTATCCTTTCCCTCAATATTTAAAGCATCAAGATGATTTCCGTCAGTTAAAGATTCTTGCGGATCTTTTGGTAAAGAAGAATTATCTTCTTTTATTGTGTTCTCGGATATTTCTTCTGAGCCAATAGTTACAATAATTTCTGAACCATCAGATGTTTTTTGTGCTAAAGCTTCCAGGTCAGTAATAATAGCATTAGTATTACCATTGGTTACTTGAGCATTTTCAAGAGAGTTTTCTTTAGTGTTTTCATCCTGTGCTAAATTATTTGGACCTTCTGCCATAGAGGCTGCTTTACCATTTGGCTTTTTAGCAGTCTTTACTTTAGCGGTTCTTGCTTTAGCAGGGGCCTTTTCTTTAGCAGTAGCACTCTTACTCTTTGCTCTCTTTTGACCGCCAGCGTTGGACTTTAAAGCTTTTAAGTTAGCATTGCCACTTTCGATAAGATTTAAAATATCTTGCTTAAGAGTTTCATTATCAAAAGCACTTTCTTTATGTAGCGCATTATTACTTGCACCTGAGAATTTTAAGAGCTCCCCAAAAGGAGTATTCTCTTCCTCAATAGCTGCCGGCATTAGAATGTTTTTTCGGCGATTACGAGGCTCTTTAATTTCAGCTAACTCAATCTCTTTCAGGTAAGTAGGCTTACTTGGAGTCTTCTTAACTGGCTTCTTTACTTCTTCCTGAGAAGTTACTAAAGCATCAGAAGCAAAGTCATCTAAAACTGGAGTAACTACCTTATCTTTTGGCAGGTGCTCAGTACTGATCTTAACTTCTTTTAAAGACGCAGGATCTTCTTTTACCTTTTGGCGATTGGTAGCTTTGGCATTTTTAGCACTCTTTTCTTTGCTATTTGCTTTTGCCTGCTTTTCGTCAGAAGAACTTTCCTTTTCTAAAGCCTCATTTGCAGCACTTGCATTGGCACCATTAGCTGGAGCTTTTTCGCCTTTTGCTTTACCTCGGGTTTTACCTTGATTCTTACCCTTGCCTTGAGAAGGTAAAGAGTCTTTAGCTTCATTTGCTATAGATGCGCTATTAGATTCTTCTTCTAAAGTAGCACTATCTTTAAGTTCTTTTTTAACTCTTGGCTTCTTCTGTGGCTTTGGTTCTGCCATAGGAGAGTAGGTAGGTTTAGTAATGGCACTGAATCCTGCATAATGAGCGTTTTCGTTTACGTAACCCTCATTATCTCGTCCCATAGAAGGACTGACAGCTGCCAACTCACAAGAAGCTGGTTCTGTTTGGTCAGCTGTTACCACGTTTTGAAGTGCTGAGAAACCTGCGTATCTGCCTGAAACATCGCACTCAACCGGGGTAAATCCACCAGCTGATGCTGGAGTTTCTTTAAGCTCACAACTCATAGGCTCAGTCATTGGAACGCCAGTGAAGGTTACATTTTCAATTACGGCAATCTTCTCTGGCTGTACATAAGTAGGTAACTCTACATATGGCTTTGGAGTTCTGTGAGTAGTAGATACTTCTTTCGCTACTTCCCACTCTGTTAAAGAAGCAGCAACGGTAGACGCTTCCTGTACATTAGCATTATTAAGCTCTTCTTGCCCTTTACGTTTATCATGACGGCGAGTCTTGGCATTATCCTCAGTCTTAAGCTCTTTATCAGCAATATTTGCATTCTGATATGGTGCTTGAGTATCCCTGTTAGCCAGATTTTCATCTTGGTAAGAGGCGTTTTGTCCTTGAGCATTCTTACGATTTCTATTAGGTTTATTTTGCTTTTTCGCATCTTTTACCTGAATAGTTTCTTCAATCAGCTCTCTAGTCTTGGTGTTAGCCTTCTTCTCAGCTTTATTTTGCGCATCATCTGTAGTGGCATTAGAGCGAGTTTGCTTATTATAGTTACTCTTACCTTCCTGATGATCATAATTTCTATTAGGACGACCATTAGCTCTGCCATGCTGACGGCCCTTAGTATTATTACGGTGCGAAGTAGTACTCTTTTGAGTATTACTTTGAGAAGCAGCAGTGGTAGCAGGTTCTTTTGCGGCTTCTTCTTTTTCTTCTGTCTTTTCAGGTGTCTTAAAGATGCCGGCAATAGAATTAAAGACACGCTTAAAGATTCCTACCTGTCCTTTAGCAAGTTCTTTTGAAGCTTCTTTCTCATCTTTCTTTAGAGCTACTGGTAGAGGCTGCCTAATAGCAGTAGCAGTGATTGGAGGAACAACAGCTTCAGCAGCTGGTTTTTGAGCTTTAGCTAAGGACTGATCTTCTCTAGCAGCAGGGAAGTTGGTTGCTAAAGGAGTAAACTGTGAGGTCTTTGTCGCACGTATTAACCCTAAGGTTGTAACGTCTTGTTTTTCATTTTGACGAATGCGTGTGATTTCATAATGCGGGCTTTCTAAGTTTTCATCTGGGATAATAAAGATGCGCACATCATGACGGCTTTCAATACCATTAAGATTACGGCGCTTTTCATTCATTAAAAATGCTGCGACATCTAATGGTACATGAGCGCATACATGAGAAGAATTAGCTTTCATAGCTTCTTCTTCGATAATACGTAAAATAGAAAGGGAAAGTGAGCCAATATCACGAATAGTACCCTGGCCATTACAACGAGGACATACATGAGAGTATGATTCACCAAGTGATGGTCTAAGTCTCTGACGGCTCATTTCAAGTAAACCAAAGCGTGAAATACGGGCAAACTGAATACGTGCGCGGTCCTGTTTTACTGCCTCACGCATTTTATTTTCAAGTTCACGTTGATTCTTTATCGGGGTCATATCGATAAAGTCGATAACGATTAACCCACCAAGGTCTCGCAGTCTTAACTGGCGAGCAATTTCCTCCGCTGCTTCAATATTAGTTTGAAGTGCTGTTTCTTCAATATCGCTGCCCTTTGTGGCCTTAGCACTATTTACATCGATTGAGGTAAGAGCTTCAGTCGGGTCAATAACAATAGAACCACCTGAAGGAAGTTTAACCTCACGGTGATAAGCGCTTTCAATTTGTGACTCAATCTGGTAGTGACTAAATAGCGGACTTTCACCGGTGTAAAGGTGTACTTTATCGATAAAATCTGGACGAACAACAGAGATATGTTGTTTTACCTCATTATAAACAGTTGGATTATCGATAAGAATTTCGCTAATGTCGGTATGTAAATAATCACGAACAGCACGTAAGATTACGTTGCTTTCACTGTGAATTAGGAAAGGGCCTGGTTTTTTACTTGCCGCTTCTTTAATCATCTTCCAGTGCTGCACTAAAATATCAAGGTCCCAGTTTAACTCTTCTGAACTCATGCCGCGACCAGCAGTACGGACAATTACCCCCATGCCGTCAGGTACATGCAGGCAATCCATGGCAGCTTTAATTTGTGAGCGTTCTTCCCCTTCAATACGATGGGAAATACCTCCAGCTTTAGGGTTGGTAGGCATAAGCACAATATAAGAACCAGGTAGGGCGATATAGGTAGTAAGGGCAGCTCCCTTAAGACCTCTTTCTTCTTTTTCTACCTGAACGATTAATTCCTGACCAACTTGTACTGCATCTTTAAGACTTGACTTATTGGTGTATTGAAAGCCTGGAGCAAAGTATTCACGGGCGATTTGTTTAAGTGGTAAAAAGCCGTGTTTGCCAACCCCGAAATCTACAAACGCAGCTTCTAAACTTGGTTCAATTTTAGTAATAACGCCTTTGTAGATATTAGCTTTTTTTTGAACGTGAACAGTTGACTCGATGTCCAAATCGTAAATTTTTTGCCCGTCAACTAGGGCAACACGCGTCTCTTCTTCTTGAGTTGCGTTAATTAACATTCTTTTCATTAAGATACACTTTCCTCGGTACAGCACTGAATCCACCAATCTAAGATGTGCTTACTATGTTGGTATTACTACCACCAATCATAAGTCTTACCTATTGCTAAGAAAGGCATCAGTTGTGAGCATGACTAAAAGCTCAATCTGCACTGGTTAAAAAAAGATTACCCCAAAAAATCATCGTTAGCCAAAGTAAAATAGCTAGCAAAAAGTAAAATAGTATAGTTTTAGACTGCCTTAACCCAAGATAAATGGTAACTTTAGGAGATTAAATAATTATAAATAATTAAATCATAGCTAATTAAATAACATAAAAGATTTAATTTCCTAACTACTTCGGGTTAGTAAAGAATTATACACGTGTGTCACTCCCTTATGCCTAATTAAGATTGGGCATATGGCACACTTAGCTAATAATAAAGCTTATTATCAGTCTACTAAATTCTTACTTTGTTTTTTGGTAGTACCATTAGCTTTAGGTAAAGCTTAAAAGCTTACCCAGAAAACCCAAAAAACATAACTTGACATATGTATTATATTTTTAGGTTACTCCATCGCTTATTATCTCATTATTACTACTATCAAGCAAATAAATTTAAATTGTTGCTTAAGTTACAATCACAATTTAATAAAACTTTAATCCTTAAAAATCAAAAAGCGCGTTTTTACTTCATGGCCATCAAATTTTATGCTATTGAAATTTTTTGGGATTGCCAATTTTTTTGAGTTCTTAAAATCAGTACCGAATTTTTTTAGACTAACCTTAGTATCACACCAAACGTAGTAGCAAACTAAACTTAATGATAAAAGTTTATAAGCATGAACCACTTACTATGTGAAATTCTTAAAAAAGCTTAGAGCATTAGGTTTCAGTTTCAGTATTACCAAACCCAGCCGTAAAGCCCTTAGCTTTAGCTATGGGGATATAAGGCATTCTCAAAAAATTTAAAATCTATT
>CALXYT010000079.1 GCA_944393045.1 uncultured Succinivibrionaceae bacterium
TTATACAATAATTGATTAAATAATACAATAGATTTTAAATTTTTTGAGAATGCCTTATATCCCCATAGCTAAAGCTAAGGGCTTTACGGCTGGGGTTGGTAAGGTTATAGATGAGGGGTCATCGTTAAAATTATCTTCTTACAATCGGTACATGTTGGAGGAGGTGGGGGCAAAGTGCCAATAAACTCCACAGCTCGTAGCGCACTTTCACAAACCTGATTATTACCACTGCACTCTTCATTAAAAATCGTTCCATTAGGCTTAATTTCAATAGAAACTGTTACCTTCTTACCGACCATTTGTGGGTCAATACGCCAGTTTTCTTCAATATTAGCCTTAACTAACGCCCCATAACGCATTGCCTCTTCCACTGCCTGATTTGAGCCGTTGGCAGGCCCCTTTCCTTCTGGCAAAAGCTCATCGATAATATCATTTTCCGCATCGGCTAGTTCTTTTTCAAGAGCACGTTTCTTTTGCTCCTCAAGGGCTTTTTTCTTTTTGGCTTCTTCAAGAGCCTTCTTTTTCTTTTCCTCTTCTAGGCGTTTCTTTTCTTCTTGAGCCTTTTTCCTCTTCTCTTCTTCTAAGCGTTTCTTTTCAAGTTCGGCTTTTTTCTTCTTTTCCGCTTCTAAACGTTTCTTTTCAAGTTCGACTTTTTTCTTCTTCTCTTCTTCTAAGCGTTTCTTTTCAAGTTCGGCTTTTTTCTTCTTCTCAAGAGCAATACGCTTTTGTACAGCTTTCTTCTCTTCTACGCGTTTTTTCTCTTGTGCTAAACGTTCCTTAATCTTAGCTTCTCTTTCCCTTTTTAGCTCCTCTTGTTTTTTAGCTTTTTTTTGCGCTATTAGTGCCTGCTCTTTCTGCTTATCAGCCTTTTTAAGTTGTGCTCCTCTACGACCATTACTAGGTAATTTGGTTGGATCAATTACCTTTGCCTTAATAAGGTTTTGGGAAATATCCTTAGGCTTTTCTGGTTTACTAAAGTCAATATTAACTACTAAGAGCACTACAATAAGAGCATGCACTAATATTGAGATAATAATGGAGAGAGCTAAATTAGAACGCACAGCACTAACCTTTTGTATCTACTGGTTGAGTTACTAAACCTACTGATTCTACCCCTGCCTGCTTAAGCGCATTCATAAGGATAATGATGTTATTATACGCAGTATTCTTATCACCTTGTACAACTACTGGAGTCTTAGGATCGTTTTTTAACGCAACACTAACAGCATCTGTAAGACGTGATAAATTTACATGTTTTAAAGTTTCACCTTTAATTTCTGTATAATAATAACCATCTTTATCAACAGTGCAGACTATCGGGGTTTTTACATCCTCACTCATAGCCTCAGATTCAGCCTGAGGTAAATCAACAGTTACCCCCTGCATTACCACAGGAGCTGTAGCAATAAAAATAACAAGTAGCACCATCATAACATCGATATATGGCACTACATTTATTTCAGCAACAGGTCTATTTTTTCCACGACTTGTTCTCATTAACTACCCCTTTTTAAGGATTAGATGCTGCTTGCTGTTGTGAGGCAACAATGCTAGTTGCCGTATTACGGTTTAAAATTGTCGAAAACTCATCAATAAAGTTTAAGTATTGATTTTCAAGTTTACTAATCTTAGTAGAGTAATTGTTATAAAACATTACCGCAGGTATTGCTGCTACAAGACCTAATGCTGTAGCAATTAACGCCTCAGCAATTGGAGGAGCTACCATGGCTAAAGTTGCATTTTTTACCGCACTTAAGGCAAGAAAGGCTGACATAATACCCCAAACTGTCCCAAAAAGACCTACATAAGGACTAATAGAACCAATAGTAGCAAGGGCAGGAAGATGGTTTTCCAGCAATTCAATCTCTCTTGCGCAGGTAACTTTCATGGCACGATAAGAGCCATCTAGGAGCACATCTTTATTTTTTACACCTTTTCTAAGCATGTTGGCGTATTCTTTAAAGCCTGCAACAAAGATTTTTTCCAATCCAGTTAAATGAGACTTTTGCTTATAGCTATGGTAAAGCTGATTTAATTCAACTTTTCCCCAGAACACATCCTCAAAATCTCGTGCTTTATCACGGCAGCTTGCTAAATAGCGCCCTCTATTAAAAATTATCGCCCAGCTATAAATACTCATAATCACTAAAAAGAGCATCACAAGCTGCACCAATGGATGGGCATCTAAAATAAGCTTAGTTATAGAAATTTCTACATCATTCACAAGTAAATACTCCTTTTAATTGCTCAGGAATTGGCTTTGGTTTCATGACCTTTAAATCAACACAGGCAATTTTTACCTCAGCAGTAATATAAACATTACCTTCTTTATCGGTAATATCTTGCGCAAAAGTTACCGATACAGAGCGTCCTTGAATAATTTTACAGCTTACAAATAATTCATCATCAAGTTTAGCCGCACGCAAGAATTTCATCTGTAAATTACTTACGACAAACCCCACACCTTCTTCGAGCATACCATGTTGTTCTACTCCTTTAGCACGAAGCCATTCAGTTCTGGCACGCTCTAAAAATTTTACATAATTAGCATTATATACTACCCCACCTGCATCAGTATCCTCATAATACACCCTTACTGGAAAGGTAAAAATATCATTTGTTTGACTCATAAGATGGTTCCTCAATACTAAAATAACGGTAAGCTTTGCTAGTAGCTATTCTACCTCGTGGTGTTCTTTGCACAAAACCTTGCTGAATCATATAAGGCTCTAAGACATCCTCAATAGTATCACGATCCTCACCAAGTAAAGCCGCAAGGTTATCAACACCAACAGGACCGCCATTAAAATCCTCAATAATGGATAATAAGTATCTTCTATCCTGAAAATCAAAACCTGAATCATCGATATCAAGCTTATTTAAGGCAAGAGCCGCAATATCTTTACTAATAACACCATTACCACAAATCTCAGCATAATCACGAATGCGGCGAAGGAGGCGATTAGCAATTCGAGGAGTACCACGACTACGGCAAGCAATCTCTAAGGCGCCAGATTCTTCAATGTCCAAATGTAGCACACTGGCAGAGCGTTTTACAATAGTTGTAAGCTCTTTGGCATTATAAAATCTTAAACGCTCAGTTATCCCAAAACGGTCATAAAGCGGTGATGTTAACGCACCAACTTTAGTAGTAGCACCAATTAAGGTAAATGGAGGTAAATCGATTTTAATAGAACTTGCTGAAGGCCCCTCACCAAGCATAAAATCAATCTTAAAATCTTCCATAGCAGGATATAAAAACTCCTCGATAACTGGGCTTAAACGATGAATTTCATCGATAAAGAGTACATCGTTATCTGAAAGCTTACTTAAAATGGCAGCTAAATCGGCTTTTTTCTCAAGGACAGGACCTGAGGTTGAGAAAAAATTTGCTCCCATTTCATTAGCTATAATATTTGATAAAGTAGTTTTTCCTAAACCAGGTGGTCCATAAATAAGCACATGATCAAGTGCCCCACCTCTTTTACGAGCGGCCTTTATTGCCACCTCAAGCTGTTCACAGACCTCCGACTGACCGATATAATCAGCGAGTCTCTGTGGACGAATTGCCTTATCAAGTAAGTCATTATCTTGCTTAGTCTTTCTAGGGCTTACCATTCGTTCAATATGATCAGCTTCTATCATCCTAATCTGTTCCTATAAATACTATTGTTCTTTAACTGAAATTTTATCATAGAAGTGCCTTTATAAGCACCATAGTTATACATTACGTAATACCTCTTTAATAACCTCTTCTACGCTCATACCCTCTTTACAATGCTTATGTACTAGAAGACTTGCTTGTTTTGGGGTATAACCAAGCCCAACAAAGGCATCAACAGCTTGCTCTTCAATCTTTTTCTCAAAACTTACTGTAACATCTTTAGAAGTTTCTTGCGGATTATCAAGCGTGGTATCAAATAATGGATCAGAACTTTCTGTGCTAATACCGTAGCTGGCTACTTTATCTTTAATCTCCACTAAAATACGCTCGGCACTACGTTTACCTATACCAGGAATTTTTATTAGTTCATCTGCTCTTTCACGTCTTACAGCATTGACAAACTCAATTGGTTTCATGGTAGCTAAAATGGCAAGGGCGGTTTTTGGTCCAATGCCTGAGAGCTTAATAAGTTCTTTAAATAAAATCTTTTCTTCTTTTGTTAAAAAACCAAAAAGTAATTGTGCATCTTCACGTACCACAAAGCTAGTATAGACAAACAATTCTGCACCAATTTCAGGTAATTGATAAAAAGCTGAGATTGGCATCAGTAATTCATAACCGACACCATTAACCTCAAGTAAAACTTCAGGAGGGTTTTTACTTAAAAGCTTACCTCGCAAAGAACCTATCATTGTATTACTCCTTATCTTTTTATCTCTTTCACTCTTTTACCAGAAATCTTATCTATTAGCTTTATTTATTATGAAAATTTTCTAATAACTACGCAATTTTAGCAATGTAGCACTACTTTTTAAAGATCTACTTTTTAAAGCCTGGCTCTTTCTTTAAAGGTTAAGATTTTTACACTAATACATAATTAAAGTGGTACTCATTTATTTAGGTATTTTTAACGTCGGGCCACTAATGTTAAAATTACTCCTTTAAAAAAGACGTTCCATAATTTCAAGCACACCTGGAACTGCTAATACTTTTAAACTGGTGATTTCATTACCCGTTTCTTCAGTATTTAAGCAATATTTCTCCCACTTATCAGAGCAAATCTGACTTTTTAATCTTCCATAATACCCTTTCCCTTAAATATTGCGCAAGATTCAATATCTTCCAGTTAATCATTAAGTACCTTTCCTTCACAGAACTTTTTAAGAATATTAGGAACCACTTTTACTAAATGTTTTAAATGCATTTTCCCCAAAAAGAAATTTGAGCATAAGTTATATGCGTCAAAACCTCATTTTTTTAAGGTATTAGTATAGAATGGATACTCCTTAAGAAGTTCATTTTTTAGTGCCGCAGCACCTTGATCTTTAAGGATTTGCAATAAGAATGTATTACTGAAAAGGAGACAAAGTCATATTCTTCTCTGAATTCCATAAAAATGACATACTCCCCACGCATAAATGCGGTGGTTTCTAGTATCAACAAATCTAGCCTACTTTTGTAGGTCTTACAAA
>CALXYT010000080.1 GCA_944393045.1 uncultured Succinivibrionaceae bacterium
AAGAAGATGCCGAAATTCTTACGAGAAAAAGCCCTAGGAAAACAAACTCCCCAGAAGCAATTCAATATCGTTTTAAAAGGGGGATAACTACTTCAGGCCAGATATTAGTAAATCCCATATGAATAGGGAAGATGCCTGGATAAGAAGGAGAATACGCAAAATATTTGTAGTGTCATGGAAAAGGAACCATACATGTTTCAAAGCGTTAATGGCATTAACTGACTCTAAAATGGAGGAGAAATGCAGAATGGCAGCTTATACAGGTCTTGGGATACGGGCGAAAGGTAGAGACTTTTATTATATACTCACAAACAAGCGTTTATTAGAGTCTGGATGGGAGTCGGCAGGGCAGTTTATTTGTTGCTGAAAAGAAGCGCAACTATACCGGAAATTACGTTAAATGGCAAAGCTCGCTGCTATGAGGTGGAACGGCGAGTTTGTCGAGAGGGGCGAAAAGATAAAAGCAATCTCCCTTCTCGACTAGTCTTTAATTTAAATGAATGACCTGCAATCTTACTGAATGATTGTTGGATTATCTTCTAAAAGTTTATGGTGTAATTCAGCAATGCAGTGTTCTGCTTGATCTTGATTTACTAAGAAGCAAAGGTTGTGTGAGCTTGCACCGTAACAAATCATTCTAATATTCACATCAAGGATTGATGAGAATACGGCAGCACCTGTACCACTTACCTGGCTCATGCCATTACCGATAAGCGCAATAAGAGATAAACCTTCATCAATACGTACTTTACAGAAGCTCTTTAATTCATTAAGGAGCTGTTCGCTTAATACTGACTGACCATTTGACTGGCTGCCTGTGTGATCGATTGTAAGAGATACACTAACTTCTGAGGTAGTGATAAGGTCTACTGAAATACCATACTTCGCGAAAATACTGAAGATATTTGCTAAGAAACCACAAGCACCAATCATATTAGGGCTTTGAAGAGTTAATAAAATCTGATTACGGCGTAAAGCTACAGCACGGAATGTTGGCTTTGAAGTGGTCTGTGAACGAACCCAGGTACCACCTGCTTGAGGATCTTTTGAGGAACCAACAAATACTGGAATATTACGGCGTACTGCTGGGAAAATAGTAGCAGGATGTAACACCTTTGCCCCGAAGGTTGCCATTTCGGCAGCTTCTGAGAAGGTGATTTCAGGAATTACATGAGCTTCTTTTACTAAACGTGGGTCGGTAGTGTAGATACCTGGAACATCAGTCCAAATTTCAATAGCGTTACAATTTGGAATAGCTTCACCTAAAAGAGCAGCACTATAATCTGAACCACCACGACCAAGGGTAGTAGTCTGACCAATAGCATTAGAACCAATAAAGCCTTGGGTTACTACGATATAATCGTTAAGTAATGGAACAAGCTTTTCTTTAGCGTTATTGCTTAATACTTCAATAATTGGAGCAGCTTTACCAAAACGGTTATCAGTACGCATAACTGTACGGACATCAAACCACTTGGCATTAAAACCTTGAGCTTTTAATACTTCAGTAAAGAGCTTGGTAGACATAATTTCGCCGTAAGAAACAATACGGTCAGTTAAGGCATCATCATGTTCAATAATAGCATGTTTTGCTAGATCGCTAATTTCATGGAGTAATTTTTCGATTTCTTGGGTAATACCTTCTGGACGACCAAGATCATCAAGAATTGAATTTTCGATAGCGGCAAGCTTACCCATGCGTTCTTCAATATTAGCTACATCGAGGTTGCCTGATGATAATTCTACTAGAAGGTTAGTAACGCCTGCGCTTGCACTTAATACTACAAGCTTGGTATCAGGGTTGCTAGTAACGATTTTTGCACAATTGCACATTGCCTGGTAGTTAGCAACGCTAGTACCACCGAACTTGGCAACACGAATTTGGTTCATTTGAACTCCTATATACAATAAAGGTTTAGTTACCTAGAGGCGAAGCTTAACAAAGGCAAGGAATGAACATTACTTACCATAAACTCTTCACCATGAGTGTGATAGCCTAAAGGATCTAGCTTTCCGAAGCTTAGATTTCTATGTAATGCTATAGCTTTAACAATAAAGTTTGCAATGTATTTTCTTACTTCTAAATGGCTCTAAAAACTAATTTATAGTGTAAGTAAGAAAATTTCATAATTTTGGACTTTAGTTAGGGTAGTACTATTATTTAGTTAATAAGTGTAATAGCTTTAAATTAACAAGTATTCCTATCTGGTAGTTACAAAATTTTGAAAAATTTGCGACACCAAAAAATACCTTTTTTTTAGTGTTTTGTCAATGTGTTTTTGCGAAATTGATCAAATAATTTTTTTTTTTAAAATCACTAAAAAAATAGCCAACCACATGGTTAGCTATGTACTAAATAGGACAGTTATATAGTTGTTGTTATGATTAGAAGATATAAAATTAATTATGTTTTTTCTTCTTGGTGTCCTGCAAATTTCCGTGTATAAATTCTTAGTTCTATGTTTAAACTTTACTTATGCCTTGTAAGCACTAAGCTTGTTCTTAATTGATGAAATTATTATAAAATTTAATTATTGTTATAACAAGATGGGATAATTTAACAAATTAACATATCTTACAACTTAAAAAAACTTAGAAACCTTTAAGATAACAGGTTTGTAGGAGTTGTTAAATTCTTTAACAAATATAAATTTTCCTAATCATCTTACATCTTATATAGCAAAAGTCTTACAAACTTGCCTGTAATATCGCTAATTTCGCACAACTTGAAAGAGCCTGATTTTTAGAGGTTTTTAAAATTATGATGTTATAAGAGCCAAGTGCATTAAGAAACTAAACCAAAGAAACCAAAAAAGAAAGATAAAAAAAGGAGGACAAAGCCTCCTTGCAAAAAAACAAACCAACAATCTAATCTTGAATCTTGTAATGAATCAGGTACATCCGTGTACACCCTATTCATTGAACAATTAAAAACTCATTAAGAGTAATTCTAGACATCCTGTCTATAAAGCTTCCATCCATGAAAGCATTGAACTTCCTTGTATGATTCTATTGTATAAGTTAAGAGCAATTTAAACAATGCGTGAATTTAGGTATAAATAAGTGTCTTACAAATTTTTAAGTTAGTAAGCTGTTAAAAAGCTTGTAATATAATGGTTTTTTAATTAAAAGGATTAGAGGTTTAATTTAAAAAACATCTATACCTTACAAAAGAATGAGCAAATTTCTTACAAAGTAGGTACCTTTAGTAAGATATTAGCTTAAAGCATCAGAGCTGAAAATAATAGTTAACAAAAATTCCCTTCAATATATGTATTAAGATAAGTATTTCGTTAGGAGGGTATTTTGAAAAAGTACAAAAGTCAAAAAAAGCTAAGTCCGAAGACTTAGCTGCAAAAAATAAACTTTAAGCAAGAATATGTCCAAAAGTTGTAAACTTTTGGTGGGCTCATCATGAGAACAAACAAAAGAACATCCATGTTCAATATAGACATAAAAGTGAATCTTCCCTGATTCATTTAACTTCCCTGTTCCATACGTCTACTAGTTCATTATACGCAGAGCTTTAGGGGGCTACAATATGGCAAAATCTCGCTATTGGTAACAACTTACAATTGTAAACAAAAAGTAATAAGTTTCTAACCTTTATAAAATAATGATTTAATTAAAAAAACAAAAAAAATAGTAATAAAAAAATAACAAAATGATATTACAAAAACAATAGCAAATGTCTCACAAAACTTACTTTTAAAGTAGGAAATTATCCATTAATCCCAAAAGCTTTTTAAGGAGCATAAAAGTTAAAATAACTAGTACTAAAGCACATTAAAGCTACGCTTGATAAGGAATAGATCGTAAAAGATAAGAGATGAAGGTCAAAAAAATAAGGCCAAAAGAAATAAGCAAAAAAAAGCTAAGTCCGAAGACTTAGCAACAAAAACAAACTTTAAGCAAGAATATGTCCAAAAGTAAAATACTTTTAGAGGGTCTCATCATGAGAACAAACAAAAGAATATCCATATTCCTTATAGACATAACTAATCATCATCGATTAGGTGAACATCCCTGTCCCTTACGTCTATGTGCTTATTATATGCAGAGTATAAGGGCGTTACAATATAGTAAAATTGCACTTTATACGAAGTCTTACAATTGTAAACAAAATTAACAATTAAGTAATCCTTAAAACACAAAGGGTAACAAAATTTTAGCATAATTCAATAATAAAAATTTTTCGTAATGTTATTACAAGAATAAGGGAAAATGTCTTACAAAATTAAATTGTGTTTGTGAGATATTTGCTATGGCAAATATTCTACAAGTATTTCATTTGTAACTTTATTTTAAAGAAATATACAAATAAAACAGCTGATAAACAAATAGCAAAGCTAGATAACCAAAAACAAAAAAAGTAAGAAACAAATTAATAACATAGTTATCCTGGCGCATATCCTGCCTAATGTCCTCAGATAACCGTATAAAAGCAAAACTCCAGCGCTTAAGGTAAATGCATATTGCTAGCATATTAGGCTAGTAATAAACATTAAGTAGCACAGTAGAGACTGGTAAAGGGTAGAAAAAACGACTGGTAAAAATAAAAATGAACTGTAAAAATAATGAAAAGGGTAGGTAAATGAGAATAACAAAGCTAAGTTAATAGCGGTTAGTAAAGATTACTAAAAATGAACTCATCCTTGAGTTAATTTCTCATCCTAAGATCAAAATGAT
>CALXYT010000081.1 GCA_944393045.1 uncultured Succinivibrionaceae bacterium
AATAGATTTTAAATTTTTTGAGAATGCCTTATATCCCCATAGCTAAAGCTTGGGGCTTTACGGCTGGGGTTGGTAAATTATTGACTGATAATTTGCTTAGCAGATCATACTTTTTTTACTTTTACTTTTCCTAAGTACTTATTTTCGTTATGCTAAATTTAACATCTACCTAAAAAGGAGGAAAAAACTAACTATGAGTAACTTAGAAAACTTTCCTATGGGCATTATTGAGGGATATTTTGGGAAATATTGGTCTATGAAAGATAGATTAACTTATCCTAAATGGTTAAAAGCTCATGGTTTTACATTTTTTCTTTACGCCCCCAAAAACGATACTTCCCTTCGTAAAGAGTGGGATAAGCCATATAGTAATGAGTACTTATTAGAACTTAAAAAGTTTCAAGAAGAATGTAAGGCTCATGATATTGCTTTTGGTCTTGGGATTTCCCCATTAGGAGCCACTTTAGATACAGCATTTACTATCAATAAACTTAAAGAACAAATAAATATCTTAAGTGATGAGCTTGAGCCAAATATGTTAGCTATCCTTTTTGATGATACGAAAAAGGTGGATGAAGATGATGGTAAAAAACAAAATGAAATCTTACTTACACTTAATGATTTACTAAAAGAAAAAAACATTACTCCATTTACCTGTCCAAGTTATTACTCAGACGATCCTATATTAGATAAAATTTTTGGGCAAAGGTCTACTCATTACTATCAAGATTTTGCGCAAGATTTACCGTTATCTTTTAATATCTTCTGGACCGGTCAAAAAGTTATTAGCCAAACCTTTGAGAAAGACTCTTTAATAAATATCTCCTCAATCTTTAACCGCAAAGTCTTTATTTGGGATAATTACCCGGTAAATGATGGCAAAAAGGCTAGCAGTCATCTTTTTTTAGAGCCGTTTTTAGATCGCTCTGAGGTCTTAACTTTTTGTAGTGGTATTGCCATAAACCCTATGAAAGAGCCAAACCTTTCAAAAATACCTCTTGCCTCATTAGAAGATGCCCTTTTAGGTAAACCTCATAAAGAGCTTACCAACACCCTACTTATGAAAGCTTTTTATAATGAAGATAGCAGCTGTTTTGAAAATTTATCAGTAAGTAACTTCATGAAAATCTTTACCTTTTTAGAAATCTTTGCTCCAACCTTTGCTAAAACTCCAGTAGAAGAACTTACTAAAGATGCTAAAGCGCAAATCCTAAGTGAGCTTGCCAAATTACCTAATAATTGCATTAGAAAAGAAATCACCGATTTTTTAGAAGGAAAATACACTTTTGATCCAACTTGTTTAACAGGTTAAAAAAGCCTGCAAAACCAAAAATCCCATAGTAAAAACTATGGGATTACATAAGATTGGAAAATGAAAAACGTAAAAGTAAAACCCTTAAACCTAAGTAAGTTATGGTTTATGTTTTTTTTATAGTCCTCAGCTGATATTATAGTTTATTTTTCTAGTCTAAGGTAACTGTTTTACCCACCCTAATCATAACTCTACGGTTTACTAACCTCTTAGTTTCCGTATCATTAACCACGGCTGTATCTTCATGACCTAAACTTCTAATGTGAATTTTTGTTTCAGGTACTCCTTTATCGGTAAAGAATTTTTTAATTACTGCAGCCTGTTCATCAGTAACTGTTTTATTATCAGCTACCTCCCCTAAACTATCAGTATGCACAGTAATGGTAATATCTAAAAAATGCTGATCTTCGCTGATAAAATCAGCAATCATTGCAAGGCGTTTAACTGAAAAGTCGGTAAGTCTGGATGATTTTTCATCAAAATGAATAACAGTATAACGAATGTCGTTATAGCTATATGGTAGTAAACTTTTTGTGCATTTTAAAAAGTCACGATAGTAACTCTTAAAGCCGTATGGGTTTACCATTACCCTAATCTCACCTTCTTCATAGGCAGGATCTCGGTAAGAAAATACTGCTAAATGTCCTTTTTCTAAAACACCAAGGGTATGCCAGGCGTCAGCGTTGCTCAGGTAACCATCAAATCCTTTAAAGGTCATAGTTTGAGTAAGTTTTCTTTCTGCTTGCCCCGGAAAATAATACGCAGGCGTATCAAAAACACTTAAAGTTGTAGCACGAGAAAACTCTTTATATGGTGAAAGGGTAAATTCAAGTTTAGGATTTTTTGCCGCCTCCATAAAATAAGTAACCTTACCCCAAACATCTATCTCTTGCGAAAGTGTACATAGAGCTTTAGATTGACTTATTTCCCATAATGGCTCACCTGTTACAGCGGAAATATATTCCTTAGCCATAACATTGGAGCTACATACTGCAGCAATAAATAAAACACTGGTTATTACTTTCATAACTTCACCACACCAACCTTCTTTTACAGCATAACTAAAATTTTAATAACTTAAGCTAAAAAAGAACTTATTTTTCTAAAAAATGGGATTTTCTCGATATTTTTACCACAAATTAACTCATTATTATTAGTAACTTTACGTTCTTTTCAAGTGAGTAAATCATTCTTTTACCTAAAAAACAACCTACTGCTAAATTAAGATTTATGCTTCTATCTTTTTATGCTACACTTAAAGCACATTTGTCTACATACCTATGTATCGACCAAATTATTAAATAATTAAGTCCTTAAGTTAGCTGTCTACTAACTTTGTAGCATTTTTTAGCTTAAGACTTAAGTTTTTACCAAATAATCTATATTTAAGCTTTATCTCAATGACCGAAGAACTTTCATCAAGTACCGTAACTACTAGCGATACCACAACAAAAGTTACCACTGGCAATATTCAAACCACAGCCCAAGCTGATAAGTCAAATGTGGGACTTATGGCTAAACGTTTTAGAGGATTTTATCCTGTAGTAGTAGATGTTGAAACTGCAGGCTTTAATGCTGCCACTGATGCTCTGCTTGAGTTTTCAGCGATTACATTACAGTTTAATGAACAAGGTGATCTTGTACCAAAGAACACCTACTTCTACCGTATTAAACCATTTGAAGGTTCTAATATTGTAAAAGCTAATATCGACTTTATTGGCATCGATCCTTTTGATCCAAAGAGAATTGCTTTTACCGAAAAAGAAATTTTTCCGTCATTTTTTAAATCAATTGCCAAAGAGGTAAAGGCAGCTGGTTGCTCTCGCGCTGTGTTAGTTGGTCATAATGCTCATTTTGATCATGGCTTTTTAAATGCCGTTACAGCAAGATTAAACTATAAACGCTCGCCGTTTCATCCATTTAGCGTAATTGATACCGCATCTTTATCAGCCCTAGTCTTAGGTCAAACAGTCCTTGGCGTATCATGCTTAATTGCAGGCTTAGATTTTAAAGAAGAAGATGCCCACTCAGCCCTTTATGACACCCAAAAAGAAGCACAGTTGTTTTGTTTCTTTGTTAATCGTTATAAAGAACTTGGTGGCTGGCCTTTACCTGAAAACATGCTTAATAAATCAAGCAATGCCGTACTTGAACATAAAGCCAAAGTCAAAAAAGGCGCTATCAATATAACAGACCCTAAAGGTGTTATTTATCGCACTGAGGAAGCCAATAAAGAGGAGTAATCCTTAATACTCTAAAGCCGTAAGTCAGGAAAAATACTAAAAAGCAAAGAAAATGAAAAGAAGAAACATACAACTTACGGCAATTTCTCTCAAGAACAAACTCTCTCATAAAACTAACGAACCAAACTGCTTATCTTTCAGTTAAATAGAGCAAAATTTTCAGAAAAAAACAAAAAAATTATACCTAGCATTCAAATTTACCGCAAATTTTCAAAATTAGTTTGCGTATCTATCCTCCCTTTTTTAAAATTAAATAAAAGAGGTAAACTGTTACTGAACTTTTATAAAAAAACAAGGAATTATCATGGCTTTATATTTACCAAAACTCAAGTATGAACTTGATGCTCTTGAACCGTTCCTTTCTCAGAGAACAATGAATTTTCATTACAATAAGCATTTACAGACTTATATCAATACTACCAATACCCTAACAAAGGATACTGATTTTGCATATAAGACTGCTCGTGAAATGCTTTTAACTGCAGTAGGACCAATTTTTAATAACGCAGCTCAAGCTTTTAACCATGAATTCTTCTTTAATTGCCTATGCCCAAAGGATAAGACTTCTTTAATTAGTGCTAATCTAAGCACTTATATCAATGAATCTTTTGGTTCTTTTGAGAAGTTCAAAGAAGATTTTATTCAGGCAGCCGTATCTAATTTTGGTTCAGGCTGGACCTGGTTAGTACAAAACCCAACAACTAATAAATTAGAAATTGTAAACACCCAGAACGCAGGCAACCCTATTACACAAGGATTACAGGTACTACTTTGTGTAGACGTTTGGGAACATGCTTACTACCTAGATTACCAAAATCTGCGTAAAGATTATGTAACCGCTTTCTTTGATTACATCGATTGGAAGTTCGTAGAAAGCAACTTACTTGTAAAAGCTTAAAAATACCAACCCAAAAAATACATAACTAATGACATACTCCCCACGCATAAATGCGGGGGTTTCTAGTATCAACAAATCTAGCCTACTTTTGTAGGTCTTAC
>CALXYT010000082.1 GCA_944393045.1 uncultured Succinivibrionaceae bacterium
TGTAAGACCTACAAAAGTAGGCTAGATTTGTTGATACTAGAAACCACCGCATTTATGCGTGGGGAGTATGTCATTAATGTTTATAATGCTTGTATCACAAGATAACAACTGTTATTATTTAAGGACTTTATTAGCTTAAATTTATCATAAGCATAAGATTATTGAAAAAGTCGTTTGGGTGATGAATTAGCCTATTAGACTATAAAACAAAAAGCCTTAAGGATTAGTTTTAAGCTAATCTTTTATTAGGAAGCAACCACTTTTTTAAAGTTTAATGTAGTGGGGCAGTTCATATAAAAATACAGGGATAAAACATGAGTATCAAGTCATTATTCTTAAAAGTTGCTTTATTATTAGTAGTGCTGATTGAGCCTGTCAATGCGGCTTTAAACTTAGAAATCACAGGTGGTTTAAATGCTGGGCGTAAAATTGCTATTGTGCCTTTTATCGGGCAGGAGATTATGCCTAGTGATATTACTGCCATTATTAAATCAGATTTAGCAAATTCAGGTAAGTTCTTACCGGTTGTTTATAATAATGTTAATGTTGATCCTAATGCTCTTGAAGCAATTAATCCTGCGCAGTTTCCAGCTGATGTAGAGGCAGTGGTAGTAGGTAGAGTTACTAATGCTCCAACTTCTAAAGAGCAATATAATGTAAGATTTTTACTTATTGAGCTTTCGCAGGGAAAAGCTCGAGCAGTATCAGGTTTAAACTCTATTGTTCCAAAAAGATTAACACGCCGTTATGCTCATACAGTCTCTGATGAAGTTTTTGAGAAAATGACTGGTATAAAAGGGGCTTTTAATACACGCATAGCTTATATAAAAACTAAGTTTGGGACAAAGCATCCTTATGAGCTTACAGTTGCCGATTATGATGGTAGCAATGAGGTGCGTTTAATAGTTTCCTCTCAGCCTTTAATGAGTCCTTCATGGTCACCTGATGGCAGAAAGTTAGCTTATGTATCTTTTGAGAATAGAAGAGCTGAAATTTTTATTATCGATATCAATACACGTAAGCGTACTAAAGTAACAAGTTTCAGAGGGTTAAACAGCAATCCTAAGTGGTCGCCTGATGGCCAGAAGCTTGCTTTTGTGCTCTCTAAAGACGGTAATCCTGAGATTTATGTCTTAAATTTAGTTACTAAAAAACTCTCACGAGTAACTAATAATCGTACTATTGATACTGAACCTGCATGGACAGCTAATAGTAAAGAACTTTACTTTGTTTCTGAAAGATCAGGCAGAGCGCAGATATACCATATTGACTTAACTAATGGCGCAACTAAGAAGGTTACTTATCAAGGTGCCAAGAATTTATCACCAGCTGCAATGCCTGATAATAACGGAATTGTAATGATAAATCAAAGTAATGGTTTTAAAGTAGCTAAGTTTGATAATTATGGTAATTTAACACTGCTTACTCAGTCATCATTAGATGAATCACCAAGCATTGCCCCAAATGGTACTATGGTAATTTATAGTACAATATATGGTGGTAAAAAGGGTTTAGCTTTAGTTTCTACCGATGGCAGATTTAAGGCGTATTTACCAAATAGAACAGGTGAGATTTCATCTCCTAGTTGGTCACCATATTTAAAGTAAGGTAAGTATTAAAGCAAGGTTTTTGTAACAGAGTTTCTGGTTTAAGTTTTAAGATTTTAGGGTTTGATTTAAAAAGGTAAATATTATGTTCAAACAAGTTATTGCTAGTTTTATTATAGGTATGATGGTATTAAGTGTTAGTGCATGTAGTACCTCACAAGAATCAAGTGAAGCAGGAGCAATAGTTGAGGATCCGACAGGTTCAGGTGAAGAAATCACTAACCTTGAGGATGGAGCAGTTATTGTGGGGGATGATTACGTATCGGAGAATGCTAATGCTGAAATTGAAGCTGCTGAAAAAGCTAAGCTAGAGGCATTGAAGCAAGATGCCACTATTTACTTTGGTTTTGATAGTGAAACAATTGCTAATGACTATGTGGCATTACTTCAAGCCCATGCGGAATTTTTAAGAAACAACCCAAACATCAAGGTAATTATTGAAGGTCATACTGATGAACGTGGTACACCTGAATATAACGTTGCCTTAGGTGAAAGAAGAACCAGATCTGTTGCACAATACCTTATGAACTTAGGGGTGTCTGTTGATCAGTTATCAATTGTAAGTTACGGGGAAGAAAAGCCATTAGATCCAGGTCATTATGAGGGTGCTTGGGCTAAGAACCGCCGTGCTGTTATTGTGTACTAAGATATATTTTTAGTAGGTATAAGTGATGTTTAAGGTAAAAACGATTGTTGCCTCAATAAGCCTTGTAACATTCTTAGGTGTAGCTTATGCGAAAGATCCGGATATTACAAGACTTGAGCGTGAGATTAATGCCCGCAATAGTGCTATTGCAGAGCTTATAAATACCAATGATGAACTTGCACAAAGCTTAAGAATGCTCCAAGGAAGCATTGATGAGCTTACAGGGCGCATAGTAGCACTTGAGGCGCAAAATAAAGTGCTGGCAAGTGAGATTGCAGCTCTAAAGGCATCAAAGGATATAAGCTCTACAAGCGTTAATACTCCTAAAGATCTGGCCAATGCAGCAGTAAATAACGCTTCACCAAATACTGCTGGTAATGAGGTAATAGTAGCTCCAGTAACTAAACCTTCTAATCAGGCTACTGCTGCTACAACTACTACACAAGTACCAGTAGCTTCTAAGAGCACCGATGATACTGCTTCCCAACAAGTCTACGATGAAGCAGTTGCTTTAATTAATCAAGGTAGCTTAAAAGAGGCCTTGGTGTTAATGAGTAAGTTTATAGAGGATTACCCAAATTCATCGCTTATCCCTAATGCTTATTATTGGGTAGGACAGATAAACTATCACCAAAAGCAATATAGCCAAGCTCGTGAGAACTTTTTAAAGGTAACAAAGTATAAAGACTCTAATAAGCGTGCGGAGGCTATCTATAAGCTTGGTCAAATAGCTGAGAACTTAAATGATAAAACTAAAGCTCTTAAGTTTTATCAGGTAGTACTCAAAACTTATCCTGGTAAAACCGAGGCTCTTTTAGCTAAGCAGGCAATTGAGAACCTTGATAAGAAATAGGGCAATAAATATTTAGGAGTTTACACTCCAAGATTTAAGCGTATACACAATCCCCGAAGATTATACCAGGTCATCTTCGGGGATTGCTTTTTTTATCCAAAAGTTACCATAAAATCAAGTCTTAGCCATCAAAACAAAGTAAAGGAACATTAAATTTAAAGGATTCGTTTAAAAGATTAATAGGTCAGCGCAAGATAAGCTTAAGGAAAAAATTAAGAATAAGGACAAAATCTTTAAACATTAAAAGATATTAAAAATTTAAATGAAATTTTTAATAGGGGTGAATATTATTCTTTTTTTGCATAACTTTAAAACAGTTTTACCCCTAGAGAAAAATTTTAAAGGTATTACGAATAAACTGTAAGAAGACATTTGTGACTGATATCTTTAATATCAATATACAAGGGAATGTTTTTTTAGGATGGTAAAAAACTTTGGCTCTTTTCAATTTTTTTTTAATTAAATTCGCATTTATGACAAAAGACTTACCTAAAAAATTAACATGATACAAAAACTAAGCATCAGGAATATCCCTTAACGCCAAATATCCTCTTTGTCTGGCAGTATTTTTAAAAGATTCTGAAAATCCCCTTGGTTAAAAAATAACTTTTTAACAGTCGATTTAAACTGAAATGTATGTATTGTATAAAGTTAGAACAAAAGTTTTAAAAAAATTTGCAAGAAGATCTTAAAGATAAGATTAAGATCTGAAGAAGAAAATCATTATTTAAAAAAAGAATGCTTCAGTTCTTTACTAAAATTTAATGATTTTTGGGAAAAGAGTTAAAAAATCTGTATTAAAAAAGAGCAAAATGTCTCTTTTTTAAACTTTTTTAAATTTTTTTAAAAAAAAGCTTGCATGATTTTTTAAATGCTGTATCATAGCGCCTCGTTGAGAGATGATTCTTAACAACGACAAAATGGGTCGTTAGCTCAGTCGGTAGAGCAGCGGACTTTTAATCCGTTGGTCGACAGTTCGAATCTGTCACGACCCACCAAGTTCGTTAAACCTCTCAATTCATAGTATGGGTCCTTAGCTCAGTTGGTAGAGCAGTTGACTCTTAATCAATTGGTCCACAGTTCGAGCCTGTGAGGACCCACCATACTAGATGGTCGCTTAGCTCAGTTGGTAGAGCATCTCCCTTACAAGGAGGAGGTCATAAGTTCGATCCTTATAGCGACCACCAGGAAAGAAGTTAAATCGAAGATGCTACTAAGCCATGGTCGCTTAGCTCAGTTGGTAGAGCATCTCCCTTACAAGGAGGAGGTCATAAGTTCGATCCTTATAGCGACCACC
>CALXYT010000083.1 GCA_944393045.1 uncultured Succinivibrionaceae bacterium
CGGTGTTAAATTTCATGATTTTTGAAGGTGGTAACCTTGTAAAACATGTGGCCAATTTTCTATTATCGGTAGCAATATATACATACAATAAAGGAGAATATTCGAAAATACTCTCCCCTTACTGTTATCATAACATATAAGTTTATATATTATAAAGCATTGTTAAATACAAAGCGTTTATGCGCTCACCCCATACTAGGACAATGAAACCTGCAATAGAGATATAAGGACCAAAGGAGAATGGAATATCTTTTTTACGATTTAATAGTAATATTCCACCAAAGATTGCGCCTAATACACAACTAATGAATATAATAGCTGGTAGCATATAAACACCTAACCAAGCACCTAAGCAGGCATATAATTTAAAATCTCCATATCCCATGCCTTCTTTGTGTCTTATAACCTTATAGATCCAATAAATCAACCAAGGAATCATATAGCCAAATACTGCACCATATACTGATGTTTCTAAGTCTACAAATATTCCGTGACTATAAGTATTAGCAAGAATACCAACCCATAGTAGCGGTAAGACAATTTCATCTGGAATTATTTGTTTATCAAAATCTATTCCTGAAATGGCAATTAATCCCCATACTAAGATTAACACAGCTAACATCTGAATTGTTGGACCATAAATATATGATACTGCCAGGGTCATTATTCCTGTAAATAATTCAACTAAAGGGTATCTAATTGAAATTTTTGTTTTACATTTTTTACACTTACCACCAAGAAATAAAAAACTTAAAATAGGTATATTTTCAATAGCAGTAATCATATGCCCACAATTAGGACAACGAGATCTAGGCGTTATAAGATTAAAAACAGGTCTTATAGGTCTTTCTTTCTCAGGATGAAAATATTCATCATATTCATCTTTAAAAGCTCGTTCAAGCATAATAGGAAGTCGATATATAACAACATTTAAAAAACTTCCAATTGCTAAACCTATAATTGTGAAATAAGCATAAAAAATAAAAGGCATTTCTTTATGCATATTTACAAATAGTGTTTCAATATAATACATATTATGAATCCTAATAAAAAAGGGCTCCTGGAATAATCTAAGGAACCCTATATTACCTCGTTTAAATTACTTGATTACGCTACCCATAGAGAATATTGGTAAGTACATGGCAATAACAAGACCACCAATCACAACACCTAAGAATACCATAATTAACGGTTCGAGCATTGATGATAAACCATCTACTGCGTCATCAACTTCTTGTTGGTAAATGCCAGCAACCTTGTTTAACATCGCGTCAAGAGAACCAGCTTCTTCACCAATCATTACCATCTGATTCATCATAGGAGGGAATATTTGAGTTGCACGCATTGCAGTATTTAATTGCATCCCCCCCATAACATCCTGTCTAATTTCCATGATAGCATTTGAATATTTTGCATTACCAGATGCACCAGCAGCTGAAATTAAAGCATCTACTAGCGGAATACCTGCCGCGAAAGTTGTTGCTAATGTTGATGCAAAACGTGCCAAACATCCCTTTTCAAGAATTGGTCCCACAATTGGGAATTTTAACAAAGCCATATCAACATTATCATGGAATTTTACATTTCGTTTATATGTGAATCTAAAACCCCAACCACCGACAATAAGAACAGCTAAAACGACAAACCACCATTCTTGTAAAAATCTAGATATTTCTACTACAAATTGAGTAAATGCAGGTAGTTCTGCACCAAAGCCTGCAAAGATAGCCTCAAATTGCGGCACTACATAAATCAAAAGAATACCTGTAACAATCATTGCAATAATTACAACAACTGTTGGATACATCATGGCTTTTTTGATTTTTGATTTTAATGCTTCAGCTTTTTCCGCATATGTAGCAATCTGATCGTAAATTGTTTCAAGAGCACCAGATGCTTCACCTGCTGCAACTAAGTCGCAGTATAGCTTATTAAAATATAATGGATGCTTTCTTAAAGCCATGTTAAATGGTGTACCAGCTGCAACATCTTCACAGACACTTGCAAGTAGTTTTCTCATTGATATCTTATCGTGACTCTGTGCTAGTAATTCAATCGATTGAATTAATGGCACACCCGCTGAAAGCATGGTGGTAATCTGTCTAGATAATGTAGCAATATCAACAGGTTTAATTTTTGGACCATTTCCAAAGAGGTCTTTATACTCTTTGATATCTGTTACAGTTACATTTTGTTTTCTAAGTTCTAACTTTACAATTTCAGGGCTACGAGCACACATGAAACCACTTACTTTCTTACCTTTGCGGTTTGTGCCTCTCCATTTGAAATTAATAAAATCTTTCTTTTTACCTTTTACAGTAGATGCCATAATTTAAATCCTTGTATTAGCCCTGAGTTACACTTAAAATTTCTTTTAAACTCGTGACTCCCTGCGCAACTTTTTTCAATCCTGATTTTCTTAAAGGTACCATTCCTTCTTTTTCTGCTTGTTCAGCTATTTGAAGAGAATTACCACCTTCCATAATTATTTGAGCTAAGGTATTAGTCATTTTGAAAATTTCATATATACCTACACGGCCTTTATAGCCTTTATTGCAGTATTCACAACCTTCTGGGTTTGCAGAATAAATTGTAATTCCTGCTTGAATATCTTCTTGAGTATATCCTATATTGAGTAGTTGTTGCTCTGTATAATGTTCAGGAATTTTACATTTCTCACATAATCTACGCCCTAAACGCTGAGCAATGATTAAAGAAACGGAAGATGCTATATTGTATGAAGGCACCCCCATATTTAATAAACGAGTTAAAGTTTCAGGTGCAGAATTGGTATGTAATGTTGATAAAACAAGGTGACCTGTTTGAGCTGCTTTAATAGCAATTTCAGCTGTCTCTAGGTCTCGAATTTCGCCCACCATTACTACATCAGGGTCTTGTCGTAAAAATGATCTTAAGGCACTAGCGAATGTAAGACCAGCTTTATTATTAATTTGAACCTGGTTTATACCTTCAAGGTTAATTTCTACTGGGTCTTCAGCTGTAGAGATGTTAACTTCTGGGGTATTTAGTATTCTTAAACCAGTGTATAGAGTAACTGTTTTACCAGAACCAGTAGGACCTGTTACCAATATCATACCTTGTGGTTGAGCTAAAGCATCTAAATATTTCTTCTTTTGCTCATCCTCAAAACCTAATTTATCAATATCAAGGTTAGCTGCAGAAGAATCCAAAATACGCATTACAATCTTTTCACCCCAAAGAGTTGGAAGAGTGTTGACACGCAAATCGATAATCTTATTAAAAGTTTTACGTCCATCATTTAAAGGAACAGATATTTTAATACGACCATCCTGAGGTATTCTTTTTTCAGCAATATCAAGTTTGGAAATAACCTTAATACGTGCTGTTATTTTAGGAGCATCTGAAATTGGAGCTGACTGTATTTCTTGTAACACACCATCTAAACGGAAACGAACACGGTAACGTTTTTCGTATGGTTCAAAATGTAAGTCTGATGCACCTCTCTTTACAGCTTCGGCAAGCATTAAGTTAACAAATTTAACAACAGGTTCATCATCTTCATTAGATTTAGTTGAAATTGGTCCGTTATCATCAGGACCATCAGGTATCACATTAGTTCCATCATCATTGTTGCTTTTAACAATATCCTCTAAAGAATCATTATCACCTAATAATTTAGAAATAAACTCTTGAAAATCTTTTTCATTAACGAGTAAATAATCAGCAGAATTGAATTTTGCTGATGAAGAATATCTAACTTTAAATATCTCTAATGCTTCTCTTTCCAACGGATTAGGTGAAGCAATTAGAAGAACATTATCTTTAACAAAAATTGGTAAAGCATGGTATTTAAAAATTAATTCTTTATTTTCTTTATACATCGGATCTACTATTGTAGGATCTGCAGATTTTAAATCTAATAGCATACAATATGTAAAGCCATAATATTCTTCAATAAATGATTGTACATTATCTGCAGAAATATATTTGCTATCCACAATAGCAGAAATAACAGGTATATCGTTATTTTCTTTTTTGGCAAGAATATCCAATGCCTTTTCTTTTGATAAAAAACCTTTCTCTACAAGCGCTGTTAATAAATCTAGTTTTTGCTCACCCATGTTTAATCCTTTTTATAATAATCAGTACCAACTCATATTTTAAATTAATATAAGTCTGTTTTTTTCAACATATCTAAAAATATGTGTACTTTATCTCATATAATAAAAGAATTTTTACATTTGTGAATTTTTTAGCTAATTATTTTCCAATAAATTAGGATTAACGGTCAATTTTAGCTCCCTA
>CALXYT010000084.1 GCA_944393045.1 uncultured Succinivibrionaceae bacterium
AGTTGGGGCATCAACTCTTAGAGGAGAATTTGTAAGACCTACAAAAGTAGGCTAGATTTGTTGATACTAGAAACCCCTGCATTTATGCGTGGGGAGTATGTCATTGCTATAAGTGCTATAATAAGCACACCGAATAAAAGATCATTATAAAAAATAATTGCTAGAAAAATAAAAAAGGACAAGGGTATGACTAAGCAACGCCAGGAAAAGCGTAGACTAGATTATAAGTCACCAGAATTTACTATTACCGATATTGATTTAACATTTAACCTTGATTTAGAAAAGACCATTGTTACAGCGCTAAGTAAAGTAGTGCGTAAAACTGCTGATGAAACATTGCCTTTAGTGCTTGATGGTGATGAGGTTGAGCTTTTAAAGGTCTTGGTAAATAATGAGCCTTGTGATTATACAGATACTGGTACAACTTTAACTATTAACAATGTACCTAATGAATTTACTTTATTAGTTCAAACTAGAATTAACCCAAAAGCAAACTCCAAGCTTATGGGGCTTTATGTATCTGATAATAAGTTCTGTACTCAATGTGAACCAGAAGGTTTTAGACGCATAACCTATTTTATTGACCGCTCTGATGTCTTAGCTCGCTATACTACCCATATTCACGCTCCAAAGGATCGTTATCCATTTATGTTATCTAATGGTAATTGCCTAAGCGATGAGATTATTGACGATGAAAGAGTAGTAACCTGGCAAGATCCTTTCCCAAAACCAAGTTATTTATTTGCGCTGGTAGCCGGTGAATTTGATGAACTAACCGATACTTTTACAACTAAATCCGGCAAAGATGTTAAAGTTAAGCTTTACGTTGATAAAGGTAAAGCTAAGCAGGGTGAAATTGCCTTAGCTTCTATCCTAAAGGCTATGAAATGGGATGAAGAGCGCTTTGACTTAGAATATGACTTAAATAACTTTATGGTTGTTGCCGTTGATTTCTTTAATGCTGGTGCCATGGAGAATAAAGGGCTTAATATCTTTAACTCAAAGTATGTGCTAGCCGATGCCAAATGCGCAACTGATACAGATATTCAGAATGTATTAGGAGTTATTGGTCATGAGTATTTTCATAATTGGACAGGTGATAGAATAACTTGTCGTGACTGGTTTCAGTTAAGCTTAAAAGAAGGTTTAACAGTATTTAGAGACCAGGAGTTCTCAAGTGATTTAGGCTCTCGCCCAATTGAAAGATTAAAGGCTGTTAAAGTAATCAGGGGGCCACAATTTGCAGAAGATGCAGGTCCTATGGCGCATCCAATCCGTCCTGACTACGTTTTAGAGATGAATAACTTCTATTCTCTTACAGTTTATGAGAAAGGGGCTGAGGTTATTAGAATGATTCACACCATCTTAGGTGAGGAGTTATTCCAAAAAGGCATGAAGCTTTACATTGCACGCCATGACGGTCAGGCTGTAACTTGTGAGGATTTTGTAAAGGCTATGGAAGATGCCTCTAAGATTGATTTAACCAAGTTCAGAAATTGGTATGGTCAATCAGGTACTCCATTAGTAACAGTAAGCATGGACTATCAGCAAGATACTGATAAGGTTGTTTTACATCTTAAGCAATCTACACCACCAACACCAAGACAGCCAACTAAAGAGTCATTTGTTATTCCGGTAAGTCTTGCATTATATACTAATGATGGTAAAGAAATACCATTAAAAAGAGATGGTAAAGTTTTAAATAACGTGCAATTGCTTACTAATGAAAGTGAGTCTTGGGTATTTGAGGATGTAGCTGAAAAACCTGTGGTAGCATTATTTCAAGGTTTTAGTGCACCTGTTAAATATGAATATCCATATACTGAAGATGATTTAGCCACTTTATTAAAATACGCTAAAGATTCATTCGTACGCTTTGATGCAGTACAGAACTTAGTTAATAATTTTATAGTAGCAAGTGCTGAGAACATTCAACTAGGTCGTGAATGCTCTGAGGCAAAATCTTTAATTAGTGCTTTTAAGTATATCTTGGCTAATAATGATATAGATGATAACTTTAAGAGCTTAATCTTAACCTTACCAACAGTTAATACTTTAATGGAACTCTTTAAGGTAATAAATATTGATGCCTTAGTTAAAGCGCAGAAGTTCTTATTTAATTCCTTAAGTATTGCGCTTAAGAATGATTTTGCTCGTGAATACCAAAAACTCTTTGCGCAGATGAGTGATCGTATTACTAAAGGTGAGCCATATACCTGCAACCAGGAGCAAGTAGGGCGCAGAGCTTTAGCGCAGGTACTATTAAGTTATTATGCTAATGCCTTAGCACTTGAGAACTACGAACAGGCCGCTGGAGAAATAGTATTAAAGCACTATAACCTTGCCGATAACATGACCGATAAGCTTAATGCTATGCGCATTGCATGCAACCTTGATTTATCAGTTAAAGATGAAATCCTGGCAAGCTTTGAGGGAGAATGGCACGATAATCCGTTAGTATTTGATAACTACTTGAGAACAGTGGCTCAGGCACCAACTCCAAGAACTTTAGAGAACGTTAAGACTTTAATGTATCATAAGTGCTTTGATATCAATAACCCAAATCGAGTACGTGCCCTGATTGGAGCTTTTGTTGCTAATAATGTGGAGTGTTTTCATGCAAAAGATGGTAGTGGCTATCGCTTCTTAACCAGCATCCTAGAAGAGCTTAATAGCAAAAACCCTCATACAGCTGCAAACTTAATAACACCAATGTTAGTATTTAAGCGTTTAGATCCAAAGCGCCGTGATATGATTACCGACTGCTTAACTCAATTAAAGAAGTTAGATAATCTTTGTAGCGCTTTATATGAAAAGATTGATAAAGCTTTAAATAGCTAATCAAAGAAAAACTTACATAAGGGCAGAATCATTTCTGCCTTTGTTTTTAGAAGCAAAGAAAAAGAATAGCAAAAAACAAAGAATAATAACAAACGAACAAGGAAGAAAAAAGGACAAGCACAACATGAAAGAACATCGTTTTTCGGTAAGTTTAACTCCTCAAGAAGTTTTAGGTATTTACTCAGGAGCTATCCAAAAAATTATGGTAATGACTGATCTGGGAGTGCATATAGAATTAAAAGCCTACCACTTTAAGCCATTTACTACTATGGGAGGCATAACTGGTCGTTTTAGGATAGTGCTTGATGATAGTAATAAAATGGTGCTACTTGAGAAGATGTAAAAGCAAAAAGAGTAGGGGATAACAACCAAAAATACAGGAAACAGCTAAGCTAATTTTTATGCTAATTTTTATCAGCATAAACATTAAAAATAAAACTTGTTGTTCTTTTTTCTAAATAGTTAAGAATTTAGCCAAAGGTTGCAAACAGGCTTTTTTAGGAAAAACATCGAAAGAAAAAATAAAAATACTTTAAAAATACATAGAACTTATCTTAAAGGTATAAACTTGTATTTTTACACAAACTTACCAAAGTAAAGCAAAATAAGATAATCAAACAAAATAAGCTAAACCAAAAACACTAGCAAATATCCAATTTGCTATTCTCTTTATTTCAATAGTACCAACAATCCCCCAAAAAAATTCTTCGTAATGAGAAAACAAATACATGATCTACTAACTTTTAAGCAAAAAATATCTTGAGTTTTTATAAAAGCAGATATCATATAAATACACTACGAGTTCAGGCCAATTTTTTACATAATGTCGTAAGACGTGAGTGTTCACCATTATATTACTTGAGAGCTGTTGTTAGAGTGGTGTGTTTTTTTGAGGTAGTCCTTACCTGAGAAAACTATGGTTAATCTAGCACACTAGCTTGAGAGTAGTGAAATTTTAAGAAGCTAGTTACCATTGACTTCACCCATCTTGAAAGGTCTCCTCAAAAATTCCCAAAAACTAACATCTTCAACCAAATCCTACTTACTAAAAATACCCCTTGTATAAAACTCTACTTTAACCTGCCTTTCTGCTGCAAAATTCCAAAATCTTATAAGCAAGAAAAAATTTCCCACGTAAAAGCCCAACCTTGTTTTTACCCAAAAAAGTTTTTATTAACCTTACCAAACCCAGCCGTAAAGCCCCCTAGCTTTAGCTATGGGGATATAAGGCATTCTCAAAAAATTTAAAATCTAT
>CALXYT010000085.1 GCA_944393045.1 uncultured Succinivibrionaceae bacterium
GAATTATACAATAATTGATTAAATAATACAATAGATTTTAAATTTTTTGAGAATGCCTTATATCCCCATAGCTAAAGTTAGAGGCTTTACGGCTGGGTTTGATAAAATTTTAACGTAATATTTAACAGATTTTTCAAATCTTGCTCAAAGTTATACTACTCTCTTTAACTTTTTGAGGGATAAATGTGGTGTTAGAGAGAAGTGAGGTTACGATTGCTGTTGCGAAACTTGTACGAGTACGAAAGACCTTATAATTGCAATTTTTTTATCTTTTACTGGTAAGTTAGCAGGAAACTTAGGAGCTCTTTATATTAGGCGAGCATTTGCCTATTATGGTAGGAAGTTATTAAAAAATTTTATATAAATTTATATGTTTTTATTAAGTTTGTTTTTTAAAACAGCTTTAAGTTTTTGCAATATCAAAAAAAGGCAACCAGAGTGTAACGCTCTTGTTGCCTTTTATGAGGAGAAATGTGTTAGAGGTTTTATGATAAGGCGCTACGCCTTATTATGTTAGTTTTTATTATATTTTTTTATTGTTTTTGTTTATGTTTCTGCTTTATTGCTTCCTTTTCTTACTTATCCATAGTAAAGGATATTTCAAGGTCTTTGGCTTTATTTGGTCTTACTGCTAAGAATACAAATACTGCAATAAGTACAAAGGCAATGATTGTTCCTATTGTTATTGCATGGGTAAGGTATAAGGTACCCATTTGATATACAATTAACGCTATGGAGTAACTAAAGGCTAGCTGATAAAGAACTGCTATGGTAAATAGTTTATTAGAGCCAAGCTCTCTCTTTAATACCCCTACTGCTGCTAAACATGGCAAGGTAAAGAGGTTAAAGAGCACAAAGGCAAGAGCAGCCATTAAATCACCTTTAAACATATCATTGGTGATAGTTTGCGCAAAGTTCTCTTGTGATTCTTCACTTTCTTCATCAACCTCATCAATACCACTAATAGTAGCCATAGAACTAATGATATTTTCCTTTGCAACCAAACCTGCTACCACAGCAACTGTTGCACGGTAATCACTAAATCCAAGTGGTGCAAATACAGGTGATACTGGTTTTGCGATATCTGCCAGTAAGCTCTCTTCAGGGTGAGTCGGCATATATAAGCCTTCATTCTGGTTATACCCAAAACTTGATAACGCCCATACTACTGTTACTGACATAAAAATTACTGTACCAGCTTTAATTATAAAGGCCTTAGCTCTATGCCATACGGAATAAAATACTGACCTAAAAGTTGGGATCTGATAATTTGGTAACTCAAGCATAAGTGGAGCACCATTAGATTTAAAGGTATTAAACTTCTGTAAGATAATGGCAGATAATATTACTAATACTACTGCAATTATATACATGCTTGCCGCAAAGCTTGAGAAAATATCAGCAAACACAAAGTTCGCAAAGATAACAATTACTGGTAACTTTGCCCCACATGGGATCATACTAGTTGTAAAAAGGGTTAATCTTCTTTCACTTTCTGACTGTAAAGTTCTTACAGTCATAAGTGCTGGTACTGAACAGCCAGTACCAATAAGATACGGAATAAATGCCTTACCACTTAAACCAAACCACCCAAATACTCTATCAAGTATAAAGGCAGCTCTGGTCATATACCCACATTCCTCTAAGATTGAAAGTAAGAAGAATAAGATTATTAACTGTGGCACAAAGCCTAATACTGCACCAACACCACCAATTACGCCATCGGTGATAAAGGAGGTGATTTTATCAGGAGTGTTCCAACCTTCTAATAAAGAAGCAGCTGATGGAATGATTATATTCCCAAAAAGCTCATCATTAGTCCAGTCAGTTACAATAGTTCCTAACCAAGTAACCGAAATGTAATATACTGCATACATTATTACCAAAAAGAACGGTAAAGCTAGATACTTATTTAAGAATAATGCATCAAGCTTTTCAGTTAGAGTGCGCTTATTTGGGTTCTCTTTAGCATTACTACACACCTTAGTCAAGATTTCATCAATTTTCTGGTATCTGTCAAGAGCGATAACCTCATGAATTGATATATTTTTAGAGGTAAGCTTAGTCTTTACCTCTGAAACCTTAGCTTGGTAAGCCTTATCCTCTATTAGCTCATCAGGGATAACATCTCCTTGTAAGGCGCTTTTAGCAAAGAATAAGGCTTTTGGTTTTTCAGCATCTGGGGTAATTGCTGCAATTTCATTCAAGGCATTAACAAGAGTATCAGAACCAATGAAAGCCGGTTTTATTCTTGCCCACTTCTCTTGACTAAGAATATTCTCAAGTTCTTTCATACCAAGACCAGTTGAGGCACTGAAAGGAATAACCCTAGTTCCAAGAGCGTTTTCTAATGCTTCTATATCAAGCTTAATACCTTCTCTTTGTACGTTATCCCAAAAGTTTAATAAGGTAACCATTGGAATACCAAGAGTTCTTAACTCTAAGGTTAAATATAAGCTTCTTTCAAGATTGGTAGCATCAATAATATTAACGATTAACTCAGCATCATTATTAAGTAATTCAGCAGAGGCGATTTTTTCTTCGGCAGTACTACTTGTTAGTGAGTAGATACCTGGAATATCAATTATTTGAATATCTGGAGAATAATTGCCTACATGACGGGATACTGTAACACCTGGATAGTTACCAGTTCTTACATGTACATTACAAAGGCGATTAAAAAGAGTACTTTTACCGCAGTTTGGGTTACCTACCAGCATTACATGCTTAGCATCTGCCATCTTGGTAACATTCTTTGGAGAGGTACTATTTTTTTGGTTAAACTTAAATAAATTGTTCTTCATAGTGGTTTTACCTCTAAAGACTGAGCATCTTTATTACTAAGTACAATTTCATATCCTCTTATACGTACAGCTATTGGGTATCCTAAAGGTGCACGATATTTAAGCTCAAATTCTGTTCCAGGTAAAAAACCCATTTCAAATAACCTGCGTCCATGAACACCATCGGCATTAATCTTGGTGATAATGCCTTTTTGGTGTAACTTAAAATCTTTTAATAGCATTTTTAGTTCTCAAAAAATTCTACATAATCAAATTTAAAATAAAATCAACTTACAAGGAAAAATTAAAAAAGCTTCATTAGTTAATGCCTAGCAGTAAGTTTTTTGATTAAACCTTAATTTTAGCCCAGACCAAAAGCTAAAACACTCCAATAAGTACTACTATAATCATTTCCTTACCACTAGCTTGTTAGCATTACCTAACATGGCAAATCTTAACACATATTGTTTTTGTTAGCAATAGCTAATTTGATAAAAATCGTAAAAAGAAAACATTAGGTAATTGGGCTGCTATCTAGGAGGTATTTACCTGGTATTTGCATAAGTTCTGATAAAACACTGTACGAGGAATTGGTAGGTATTTTAAGGTATCTGGTAGCGTTTATTGGTATAAGGGAAGTATTTGCGAAGTTTCTACGGAGGGTGGAAATATGTTGCTACAGGCTACGCTCTTACTTTCCCTATGCAGTATTATATCTGCTTACCTATCTAGGCATAAGAAAGGGCTAAAACTGTGGGAAGATATTATCTACCTTTATAACTTACCATAAAGGTCTTTACATTATCGCAAAGCCTAATGTTAGGTATGTTAACTCAAAATACCTGACGGCAGATCGATAACTCTAAGCTTTTCTGAGTACTTTAAGAAGTAACAAACCATGCGTATCCATAGTAACTTATAGGGAATATAAGTATTAAAATCCGGCGCATATATTCACCATATTTCTATTCATTGATTGTCGCAATTTCTTCTTGAGGTTTTACATGTAACCATGGTACAATAGGATAAAATTTTTTATGTTCATTCATTGCCGTCTGACACTCAATATTTAAGCCTCTTAAGCAAAATTCAGTCAATATTTTTGTTGTTTACGCTTTATTCAGGCGGCAATATTTTAAAAGTTCTTTGAACTCCCCTAATTATTCCTTAAAAGCAGTAACCTGTGGGCTAATGCTTCTTTATGACATACTCCCCACGCATAAATGCGGGGGTTTCTAGTATCAACAAATCTAGCCTACTTTTGTAGGTCTTA
>CALXYT010000086.1 GCA_944393045.1 uncultured Succinivibrionaceae bacterium
ATAATGCTAGTTTAAATATTTATAGAGTTGGGGCATCAACTCTTAGAGGAGAATTTGTAAGACCTACAAAAGTAGGATAGATTTGTTGATACTAGAAACCCCCGCATTTATGCGTGGGGAGTATGTCATTACCTGGAATTATTACGTTTTTAAACAGATAAGTTATAATAATATTTTAGGTAGTTTTTTATTTTTTTCTCGTGGGATTTAAGTAATGGCAAAAGGTAGAGTGCTAATAAGTGGGGCTGCCACAGGGATTGGCCGTGAGATTGCAATAGCTTTAGCAAAAATTGGGTTTGATTTAGCACTTCATTGTAATAGTCATAAAGAGGAATGTGTATTTCTAGCCCAAAAGTTAGCCTCTGAATATCTGGTTAAGGTAGAGACTTTATCTTTTGATATTACTAATAATGCTTTAGCTAAAGAGTTGCTTGAGGCTGATATTGCCGCAAATGGCGCTTATTGGGGGATAGTTGCCAATGCAGGAGTGGCTAATGATATGCCGTTTCCTGCGTTAAGTTTTTCAGATTGGTATAAGGTAATAGATGTAAACCTTAACGGCTTTTTTAATCTTGTTAATCCTTGTATTATGCCGATGATTAGGCTTAGAAACGGTGGCAGAATTGTCGCTATATCATCGCTTTCTGGTATTTCTGGTAATCGTGGTCAAACAAATTATAGCGCCGCAAAAGCTGGTATTATTGGCGCTTGTAAATCATTAGCTCTTGAGCTAGCTAAAAGAAGAATTACAGTTAATTGCGTTGCTCCAGGACTTATTGATACTGGGATGATTTGTGATGATATTAAAGAGCAAGTGCTGCCCTTAATTCCTTTAGGTCGAATGGGATTACCGCAAGAGGTAGCAGCTGCTGTAGCATTTTTATTTAGTGAAGGGGCGGCGTATATCACCAGAGAGGTGATAAATATCAATGGGGGCATGTACTAATGAGTAGAGTCGTGGTAACCGGCATAGGGTTTTATTCGCCATTAGGTTCGCAAAGAGCTGAGGTAATGGAGGCTTTAAAGAGCTTAAAAAATGCTGTTATGCCTTATCCTGTTATGCATGAATTTAAAAATGCTCATACTTTTTTAGCAGCTCCTATGAAGGAAGATTTACAAACTTTTCCGAGAAAAACCTTAAGAACATGTGGGCGAGTTGGAGCTTTGGCTTTAAGCGCAACGGCTAATGCTATTTTAGATTCTGGTTTAGATTTAAGCGATCTTGATAAGCTCTCTTGCGGTATTGCCTATGGTAGTAGTACAGGGAGTAATATTGGCAGTGAGGAGCTAGGAAATTTTGAGGTGAAAAAAGATGTAGGTTATTTAAAAGCTACAACTTACCCAAGTATTATGCCTCATCAAACAGCTGTTAATATTGCAATGTATTTTGGGATACACGGCCGCATTATTGCAACCTCAACTGCCTGCACCTCAGGTTCGCAAGCTATTGGTTATGCTTATGAAACTATTAAAGCCGGTAATGCTACAGTGATGCTGGCTGGTGGTGCTGAGGAATTATCACCTTATGTTGTAGGCGTGTTCGATGCGCTATTTGCTACGAGCTTAGAAAGTAATCCTTTGCTTACTCCAAGACCTTTTGATAAAAATCGTGATGGGCTAATTATTGGTGAAGGGGCTGGAACATTAGTGCTTGAGGATTATGAACATGCTAAGGCTCGCGGCGCACATATTTATGCTGAGATTACAGGTTTTGCGACCAATTGTGATGCAACTCATATAACAAATCCGCAAAGTAAATATATGGAGCAATGCATGAGAGATGCCCTTGCTAATGCTCGCTTAACTCCTGCTGATATTGGTTATATCAATGCCCATGGTACGGCAACACTTGCAGGCGATATGGCAGAAGGTTGTGCAACTTTTGAGGTATTTAAAAATAAAGTACCAGTTTCAAGTTTAAAAAGCTATATGGGACATACTTTAGGAGCTGCAGGAGCACTTGAGGCAATTATGACTATTTTAATGCAGCATGAAAAATGGTTTTGCCCAACGATAAATCTACTTGATCCCGATCCAAAGTGTGGTGAGCTTGATTTTATTATGCATAAGGGCTTAGTTAAAGATACGCAGTATACTATGAGTAATAATTTTGCATTTGGTGGGGTCAATACGGCGTTAATTTTTAAGCAAATATAGCTTGCAAGTTTATGATAAAAACTAAAAAAGTATTGCAGTTTTTAAGTGGCATGTTAGGGATAAGCTATCCTTTAATAGTTTATTTTTTACTGCAATATAAGCTCTTTATTTGGTTAATAGTTTGCTTATTGTTTCTTGCTCTAGTGCGTTTAATAGTAGCTAAAAGGCAGACTTTAATGGTAAATATTATCATTGCAAGTTTATTGCTTGCGATGGTTCTTTTATATAATCTTACAAGTAGTGAGCAGTTTTTACTATATTATCCTTTAATCGTAAATGTGGTATTTTTTTGTAGTTTTTATCAATCACTTCTAAAAGTACCTATAGTCGAGCAATTTGCAGCTATCTACACCCCAAAAGATCGGCAAGATAAGAGCTTTAAAGTTTATTGCCGTAATGTTACAAAAGCTTGGTGTTATTTTTTTATAGTAAACGGGACAATCTCGTTAATTACTGTTATTTATGCTGATAAATGGTTATGGATGGTTTATAACGGAATTATTGCGTATATACTAATTGCGTTAATGTTTGTTACTGAGTATGCAGTCAGAAGATTAGTTATGAGTAACTACATTTATCACAATCGTAAGGAATAATTATGTCGATAAATGATTACAGTGAAATGAAAGCTCTTGATGCACTTGAATGGGCTAATTTTATAGCAGTAGCACCTTTTGTGTTTCAAGCTGTTAAAAGTATGCAAGATTTAGGGATTCTGCAAGAACTTGGTAAGCTTAAAGGTGATAAGAGGCTTACTAAGGCTGAGCTTGCTCATAGTTTAAATCTTAAAGAGTATGCAGTAAGTATCTTACTTGATTTAGCAGTAGTTTCACGAGTTGTTATTGGCAATGATAAAGATGGTTATCGACTCTCTAAAGTTGGGGTGTTTTTATTAGAAGATCCTATGACTAAAGTTAATTTTAACTTTACTAGTGATGTGTGCTATGAAGGTTTGAAAGAATTAACTACTTCTTTAAAAGAAGGTAGGGCAGCAGGGCTTGAGGTCTTTACCAAAGATTATAAAACAATTTATCCATTTTTAAGCTCTTTACCAAAAAAAGTGCAAGAATCCTGGTTTGCGTTTGATCATTTTTATTCTGATCATGCCTTTGATAAAGTTATTGCTAAAATCTTTACCTTAAAACCTAAATCTTCAGTAAAACTTGTGTGCGATGTTGGGGGCAATACTGGTAGATTTGCAAAGTCCATGGTTAATGCCCAAGGGGTAGATGTTTGCATTATAGATTTAAAAGAGCAATGCGCCTTAGCTAATGAGGCGATTAAAGGCACTAAATATGAAGGAAAAATCACCACAAAAGCGGTAAATATTTTAGCGCAAGATGTCCAAGATTATTTACCAAAAGAAGGTGATATTTGGTTTATGAGCCAGTTTTTGGATTGTTTTGCTAAAGAGCAAATAAGCTATATTTTAGATAATGTCTATAGGGTTATGCCTAAAGGGGCAATGCTAGTAATAAATGAGGTATTTGGTGACAGACAAGAGAATAAAGTTGCGAAATTAGTTATTGAGGCTAATAGTTTATACTTTACGGCACTTGCTAACGGGGTAAGCCGGTTTTATCATGCTGATGAATTATTAGCTTTACTTGCGAAGGCTGGTTTTAAGCTTCTTTGTAGCGATGATACCTTAGGCATGGGGCATACGGTATTATTTTTAAGTAAAGAATAAGATATAAATAAGCTATAAAAAAAATAGCAGTAAGTATCCTGCTTACCAAACCCAGCCGTAAAGCCCTTAGCTTTAGCTATGGGGATATAAGGCATTCTCAAAAAATTTAAAATCTATTG
>CALXYT010000087.1 GCA_944393045.1 uncultured Succinivibrionaceae bacterium
ATGCTAGTTTAAATATTTATAGAGTTGGGGCATCAACTCTTAGAGGAGAATTTGTAAGACCTACAAAAGTAGGCTAAATTTGTTGATACTAGAAACCCCCGCATTTATGCGTGGGGAGTATGTCATAGTAATCAGAAAAATAGGATATTTATTTTTTAGAAAGTTATTTAGGTGTTAGATGCAAATAAAACTTAATGGTAAAAAAGTGGAAACGCAAGCAAAAACTATTGCAGAGCTTATCGCTACGCTTCCTGAGAAACCATCAGCTTTTGCGTTAGTATTAAATGGACAGATCATTCCTAAGAGTGATTTTAATGAGACTTTAGTGAATGATGGAGATAATATTGAAATATTTATGCTTATGGCAGGAGGTTAATATTCATGAGCGAAACAGCTTTAACGGAAGATACTCTGGTTATTGGTGGGGTGAGTTTTAAGTCACGCCTTTTTACTGGTACCGGAAAGTTTGCTAGTAGTGATACTTTAAAGCAGGCTATTAAGGCAAGTGGCTCGGAGCTTGTGACTATGGCTGTTAAGCGTTGTGATTTTGCGAATTTGAAAGACGCAATTTTACCTGCGCTTAAAGAGTTATCAGTAAAGCTTCTACCTAATACCTCAGGAGCAAGAGATGCTAAAGAAGCGGTTTTTGCGGCAAATTTAGCACGTGAGGCGCTAGGAACTGATTTTATTAAGGTAGAAATTCATCCTGACCAGCGTTATTTATTGCCAGATCCAGTAGCTACACTTGAGGCAACTAAGGAATTAGTTAAGCAAGGGTTTAAAGTACTGCCTTATTGTAGTGCCGATCCTGTACTTTGTTTGCGCTTAGCTGAGGCCGGTGCCAGTGCTGTTATGCCATTAGGCGCCCCAATTGGCTCTAACCAGGGATTAACGACACTTTCAATGCTAAAAATCATTATTGACCAAAAACAGGTGCCTGTTGTAGTTGATGCTGGTATTGGTTCTCCTTCTGATGCATCTCTTGCTATGGAAATAGGGGCTGATGCGGTATTAGTTAATACAGCTATCAGTGTTGCCAATAACCCTGTCATGATGGGGCGAGCCATGAAACTTGCAGTTGAGGCAGGACGCCTTGGCTATTTAGGTGGTCTTGGTGAGGTGTTATCTGTTGCAAGTGCAACAAGTCCAATTGATTCATTTATTGATGAGCTTATGCAAAAGGAGTAATCATGAGTTTTTATGATGAAATAACCTCCATTGATATAGCTTCATACGCAAAAGAAGTTGATAGTAAAACTGAGAGCGAAGTTTTTAAGGCAATCTGCAGGGCTCGTAACGATGAAAAGCTTGATTTAGGAGATTTTATGGCATTAATTTCTCCTAAAGCCAAGCCGTATATTAAAGAAATGGCATCTCTTGCCCATAAGTATACAAGAATGCGTTTTGGTAATGGCGTAAGTATGTATGTACCATTATACTTAACTAATCTTTGTACCAATAATTGTAAATACTGCGGTTTTGCCTGTCATAATAAATTTTCAAGAAGAGTACTTAATGCCGAAGAGGTAGAACTTGAATGCCTGGCTATCAATAAAATGGGCTATGAGAATATTCTGGTAGTAACAGGAGAGAGTGAAAAACGTGGTGGTATGGATTATTTCAGGGAAATGATCCCAATCGTCCAAAAACATGCCTCTTACTTGTCTATGGAAGTGCAGCCTTTGGATACTGAAGATTATGCCGAACTAAAAACCTTAGGTCTTGATGCGGTTATGGTTTATCAGGAAACGTATCATCCCGGTTGCTATAAAGAGAATCATTTAAGTGGTAAAAAGACTGATATGCGCTATCGTATGGAAACACCTGAGCGCTTAGGTGATGCCGGGATTGATAAGGTAGGTATAGGGGCATTGCTCGGTCTTTATGATTGGAAAGCTGATATTATTGCTCTTGCTCGTCATTTAGAGTATATGCGTAAACATTACTGGCAAACGCGCATGAGCTTGTCTTTTCCGAGATTGCGTCCTGCTGCCGGTGGTTTTGAGCCACAGTATCCGGTAGGGGATCTTGAAATGATACAAATAGTCTGCGCCTGGAGATTATTTGACCATCAATTAGAAATCTCTATTTCAACTCGTGAGAACCAACGTTTTAGGGATGCAATAGTACCTATTGCTATTACAGCTATTAGTGCTGGTTCCTGCACAAGCCCAGGTGGCTATGCGGTAAATCGTGCTGATGATCTGCCACAATTTATTATCAATGATGACAGATCAGTTGCCGAGGTGACAGAGGCCCTAAAACAGAATGGTCTTGAACCAATTTTTAGGGAAAGTAGAAGCTCAATTGTTAAGCAAGTTGCATAAAAGTAAGTAACTTAAAAATATAGCTCAATATTAGCTAAAGATTAAATGTATCAATCTTCACGTTTTATATTATTGTTTAGCTCTTTGAATATTTAATTTAAAAATATGTGAAGTAGATAGCTATTAATAATAAATTCATACATTAAAATTTAGCTAGTGACCTATAGCACTACGACTACATACTACATATTTATTCTATCAGGTAACTAATGTAGTTGTTGTTTTTTTATAATTTTAAAAACACGGTGTACTATAAAAATAAATGTTATAACATTGTCTTGCGGTGAATTATTAAAAATTTAAGATTTGGGATTTAAAACAAAAAATAAAAGGCTTAAAAGTTTTAATAATTCAAAATTTATTGATAACGTAATACTTAAATAACTATTATTAAATACGCTATATTGAGATGTTTGTTTAATGATTTCAGTAAAAGATTCTTTACAGATACGCGAATACCAGCAATCCGATATATCGGAAATAGTTGAGTTATTTCATTCAACTATTCATAGTATTTGCGCTAAAGATTATTGCAAAGAGCAGCTTCTTGTCTGGTCTGATGGCAATTTTAATTTGCAGTCATGGGACGATTCGCTCAAGAAGAATAATGCGTATGTAGCATTTTATAAGGATCGTATTGTAGGTTTTGGGGATATAGATGAATCGGGCTACCTTGACAGATTATTTGTGCATAAAGATTTTCAGGGGCTCGGTATTGGTATAGCCATTGTAAGAACCTTAGAAAGAAAAGTAACTGCTTCTTCCATTACTGTTCATGCCTCATTAACTGCTCAAGAATTTTTTAAAAAGCGGGGGTTTGAGGTAATAACGCCTCAGGTAGTTACCCGTAAAGGAGTGGATTTAGTAAATGTAGTTATGCAAAAACCACTCTTACGCTAAAAAGTTTAACCTAGACTAGCCTAAGTAAAAGTAGTAATTTTTTTTAAAGTTACTGCTTTTTTTATCGTCTATATATAATATGCTAATAACCTAATCACCTTTTAATTGATAACAGAAAAGTATAATAAACCTAAATGCCTAAGGAACTAATGGATAAGTACGAACGTAGAAGATGTAAAGTAAATGGTTATTTACCAAACCCAGCCGTAAAGCCCCCTAGCTTTAGCTATGGGGATATAAGGCATTCTCAAAAAATTTAAAATCTATTGTATTATTTAATCAATTATTGTATAATTTAATTTATGCAAAAAATA
>CALXYT010000088.1 GCA_944393045.1 uncultured Succinivibrionaceae bacterium
GCATCCTTAGCTCAGCTGGATAGAGTACTCGGCTACGAACCGAGCGGTCGAAGGTTCGAATCCTTCAGGATGCGCCACTTCATTTTTACATCTATTCTCCTAAACTATTATTCTTAACTAATTCTTTCAACTTCTTTTATTCAAAGAAATACTGTAAAAAATACTTAATTTTGTGCTGGTTGTAGTTATTAGTGTACTGTTAATTAAGTTATAATAGCACTGTTTTTTTATTAAGGGTTTATTATGCCAATAGATGTAGCATCACACAGATTAAAGAATGCTAAGGGAAACGATAGTTTTTCTTCACAATCTTCTTCAGATCTAATTTCTGCTAATTATCAAACTTCAGGGCAAGGTGATACTGATAGGGTAGAGCCTTTTTCCTATGAAGCGGAGCAAGCAATATTAGGTGGTATTTTTATAAATCCTGATAATCTTAGATTAGTTCTTGACGTCCTTAAGGATGAAACACCTTTTTTCTATCAAAAGCATCGTAATATCTTTAGAGCAATGTTTGTGGTGGCATCTGCGAGCGCATCTCAACAAGTTGATATTTTAAGTGTTAAATTAGAACTTGAAAAAGCACAGCAATTAGCAGAGTGTGGTGGTGAGGCATATTTAATGTTCTTACAGACCAACAGTCCTAAAACTATTGATATTCTCCCATACGCTCGTATTGTATTAGATAAAGCAAAATGCCGTTTATTATTAGAAGCCTGTCAGCAGATAACTGAATTTGTGTATCATCCTCGCAAATTATCTACTCAGGAGATTATCGATTTAGCAGAAAGTAAAATGTTTGCGGTAAATGAGCAAACATTATCTAAAGGGATAGGCCCAATTGCTATTGCCGAACCTTTAAAAGAGTTATTCCAAAAGTTAAAAGATAATCGTCCAACCCGTGATGGTGATGTAACAGGTATTTCAACAGGCTATCGCAATCTTGATGATAAAACTAGTGGTTTTCATCCGGGGCAACTTATTATTATTGCCGCTAGACCTGCTATGGGTAAAACTACTTTTGCTATGAATCTAGTTGAAAATATCATCATGAAAAACGATAAACCTGCATTAGTATTTTCTTTAGAAATGCAGGCCATTGAACTTGCCTCACGTTTGTTAGCTTCTTTAGCACGAGTAGATCAAAATAAGATTAGAAATTGCGATCTTGATGTGCAGGATTGGACCAATATTTCAGCGGTGCTTACAAGGTTTGTGCAGGAAGATAAAGCCAAGTCTATTTTTATTGATGACCAAAGCTCTCTTACCCCATTAGATATTAGAACAAGAGCAAGAAGACTTGCTAAAGAATATGGTGGTTTATCGGTAGTAATGGTCGATTACTTACAGTTAATGCACGCTCCTGGCTATGGTGATAATCGAGCATTAGAAGTTGCTGAATGTTCACGTAGCTTAAAAGCTTTAGCTAAGGAATTAAAAGTTCCTGTCTTAGCCTTAGCTCAGCTTAATCGTGGTCTTGAAGGTCGTAAAGATAAACGTCCATTACCTTCTGACTTGAGAGAATCTGGTTCTATAGAGCAAGATGCGGATGTTATTTTATTTGTGCACCGCGAGGAAGTATTTAACCAAAATGACCCTGAGTTACAAGGCAAGGCTGAGATTATTATAGGTAAAAACCGTAGCGGTGAAACAGGAAAATGTGATATGACCTTCTTAAAACGCTATTCACGTTTTGAGATGGCTGAAACTATGAGAACGGAAGAGTTTCAAAATTAACTTATAAATAAGAATTATAAAAGAGGATGAAATGAAAACAGTCACAGCTCTTATTGACTTAGCTGCACTAGATAACAACATGTCAATAATTAAAAAGTATGCTCAAGATTCGGCATTAATTAGTGTTGTTAAAGCAAATGCTTATGGTCATGGAGTTAAGGAATGTGCTGGGGTAATTGATAAATATGCACAAGGTTATGCTGTTGCAAGATTAGAAGAGGCAATAGAACTGCGTCAATTAGGCATTACTAAAGATATTGTTCTTCTAGGTGGTTTTTTTAGTGAAGATGACTTACCTCTTATTGAAGAATATGACTTGTCATTTGCTGTTCATTCTTTTTGGCAAATAGATGCTATCAATAAGTATGCGCCAAAGAAGTTATTAAAAGCCTGGTGCCAAACAAATATCGGAATGGAGCGTTTAGGTTTTAATGATGATGAGCTTATCGATGCATTAGAGCAGATGAGTAATTCTCCATATTTAGTTAAACCTATTAACTTAATGAGTCATTTAAGCTGTGCTGATACAAAAGCGCAAACAAATATTACTAATAAGCAGCTTAGTACTTGGCAAAAAATGAGTAATCTTTGTAAAGGGAAGTTTTCTTTAACAAATTCAGCAGCACTCTTAAATTTTACAGCGCAAAAGACTGATTATATTCGTCCTGGTATCATTCAATATGGTGCTAATCCTGCAAATGAGATGAATGTAGCGCAATATGGGTTTAAGCCTGTAATGAGTTTATATTCTAAAGTTATTAAAGTTAGAACCTTAAAACCTGGTGATGTTGTAGGTTATGGTGCTGCCTGGACATGCACAGCTTCTACTAGGATTGCCATTGTAGCCGCTGGCTATGCCGATGGTTATCCTAGAGCTATCCCAAATGGAACTAAGGTTTATATCAATGGAGCTTTTTATCAAACAGTGGGGCATGTTTGTATGGATATGCTATTTGTTGATATTGGAAATAATGATGAGATAAAAGTAGGTGATAAGGTAGAACTATGGGGAGAGCATGTATCAGTTGATTATCTAGCCTCCTTGATAAATACTATTGGTTATGAGTTATTAACAGGATTAACAAATAGGGTAGAATATCAATATAAGCGCTAATTTATAAGTTTTTACATAGTTGAACTTTAATTTTGAATTTCTTTTAATAGTTAATTATTAAAAGAGATTCTTTTTTACCGAATCTGTAAAAGTAAAGAGCTAAAAAAAGCTAAAATTAAAACAGGCAACTTTTAAAAGAAGATTCTTTTGTCAATTTATTGTCACAGCAGTGCTAATATAATGAATAATAAAATAAAGGAATATGAGGTAACCTACGAAGCTAAGACCTATAATAAGATTAGACTTGCTTCCTTCTCTTTAAATATACTACTGAAAGAACTTGATACTGTAATGCTTACAAGTGTTCAAGATGCTTGTTACTTTGATAAAATACAAGGAAAGTATGAGGCGTTATTTAAAGACTTAGGACTAAAAGCTCCTTCTTTGGAAGATGTAAAGAGCAATACTAATATCGATGAGGATAACTACACTTTTACGAGGAAATGAATCCTGATTTTGGTGAAGTGAATGAGATAATTTAATAATAAAATAATGTAAAAAGGCATAAAAAAACCGGGCGTGTGAACCAAACTCTGTAAATTAGATATATCTAAAAATATCGTAAAAACTCCTGAGATATAATTTAACCT
>CALXYT010000089.1 GCA_944393045.1 uncultured Succinivibrionaceae bacterium
ATGTACTCTAAATTTGTAAATACTAAGTGTTAGTTTTATATTTTCTAGCACAAATAAAAGCACCTTTGCTTGGTTGCCTTTTATTTGTATATTTAATTGGTTACTGTTTTTTTAATATTGGTTTAAAGTGCTAAAACTGATATATTTTCTTGAAAAATATCTTAAATTTGCCTTACAAATAAAGTGGTTATATCTTTTATCTGATAAAATCTTCTTTATGATTTAATAACTATTTTATTACCTAATTATTCAAAGTATAGGAACTTTTGAGTGATATTTGGTATAGTTTCGATTTTACTTTCATAAACAATAAGAAAAGAAAATATAACTTTTTCTAATGCTCCATCTCGCTCTTTTTTCTTTTTTAATCATTATCTTGTAAAATAGCTTGAGTTTCTCTCGCAAATCTATTTTTGAACTCTTACTAATATTTGTTTTATTTTACCTGTGTTTTGCACCAAAAACTAATTTTACACCTAAAAAGGCTTTGTCTATTAAGGTTTTCATAAATTTATTTAAAATTATATGAACCAAATAAACATATATATGATACATATACTTTAGTAGTTTAATTAATCTTATGGAGCTTTTTAAATGCACTTAAAGAATGTTAAGATTGGTAAATATACTTATGCTTACCTTACGCAAACTGCTGAACGTTTAGCTGATTAAAGACATAACGGCAACATGTTTTACAAAAACTCGGAAGACTCGATAAGATTGAGTCTAATGAACCTTAGCGTTTAAAGAATACATGCGAGTAATGAGTAAACTTAAGAAAAAAAGCTTATGAGAATGTTTGTAAATCAACTCTTCTTAAATTAAAGTTCCATCATCGATAAACCAATTACCTCATTAGTAGTATTGATCTATCAATAAATTTCCCCTATTACATTATGGGTATTTACCCTTAGAAAGCTATGGGATATGACTCTAAATAAAAAGTAAAATAAACAATCTCCGAAAATATAGAAATGATATTACAGCATAAAAATTGTCAATATAGCATTTTTATGGCAACTTTGGCATAACAAAGCCCCTATCTTACATATAATCCTATAAAGAGCAGAGCTACTACTTATCTAACCAAATTAACAATATCTGCTAGGATAACATAAACTAAGCATTAGATTATCTTGACAACTTTAAAGATGATTTAATAGAACATGCTGTTAAGAGTTATCAAAAGGAATTTAATCTAACTGAACAAAACTTATATTCTTTGATTCTACTAATATGTACTTTTAAAGCAATTTTAGATTATTTTTCAGTTAAATAAATTCTATCTCACTGTTTTCCTAATTATTAAAAGTTTGAACATTCGCTTCCATTATGAGTAAACAATATGTTTACTCATAATATTCCTCTACTAAGTCCTTCAAATTAGTATTGCAATAACCAACTTAGACTATAAAAAATTTGAAATAGCCGATTTTTTTACTCCAAATTTTGGGGAAATTTGATTTGAAGTACTTCTTATAAATTTGAGTGATTTTGAGAAGTTACTTAATAATTTAGATTGGGGGTATTTTGGAATATTTCGTCTAAAAGCACTTGGGCTTTTAGGTTGCTAATATAATAAACATTATCTTTAATCAAGTTCTGATACTTAATTATTGAAGATTTATATAATCTGTAAGTAACTTGCTGTTAATTATAGATCTGTATCAATTTTTTTTTAATCTTAACTAAAATAATTGTTAATATAGGTGACATATTTATTTTTTTGGTATAAACTAGGATTAAAGTTAAGATATGGTGTCTTAACATAGTTTATCTATACATCGATCGTGTGGAGAAATTCATGAACAAGTTACAAGTTGTTTTAGGTACTATCGTACTAGGTGCTGCATTAACTGGTTGTGCTAATACTGACGCTCTTAATCAGAAAGTTGATGCTTTAAGTGCAAAGGTTGATGCTTTAGCTTCTGACGTTGATTCAATTAAGAGCACTCAGGCTCAGTTAGCTAATGATGTTGCAGCTGCTAAGGCAGACGCTGCTCGTGCTAACGAACGTTTAGATAACTTAGCTACTAAGTACAAGAAGTAATATACGTGATTTTTTTGGTATAACTTTTTCTCTTGGGCGACTTAGGTCGCCTATTTAATTTTTATTATCCTAATATATTCAAGTGCACTTCTTAACAATTCAATAAGCCTTTTTAAATATCACAGCAGAGTGCAGCATATCTATTAAAATTACCATTTTGCTTTAATCTTAGTATCATATATTTCTACATGGCCGTGCGATTATAGGTATTAACATGTATGTGTATTGTATCAAAGTTATTTTTAAAATGTCGTAGTTACGTTATCCAGTAAATTTGAACTTAACTAATTAGGTAGCAATATTAAAATGAACTTAGTGCGATTAATGTTAAAGTTTTAATTTAAATCTAATTTTAATTTTTAAGAAATTTATAAAAGTATCATTAGGTTTTATGGATTTTAATATCTTTGCTCCTAAAAATGTCAATGTAAGAAGAAAAAGCATAATCCGTCTAATCTAAATTTTAGGTAAAAGATAAGATATGAACGTATATGAATTTTATAAATAGTTTTTTTCGGTATTTGTAAAGAGTATGAGCAAGTATAAGATTGGTGATTATCTAAGAGTTGGTATTTTTGATTAAAAATAAAATGTTTTATGAATATTTCTACTAATTTGTAAATATCAGAAGATTGTATAAATAATTATTTAAAATATTGCATATTAAAGAATTTTAATAAAATTCATAAGAAATGCTTTTTGATTTACTCAAATTTAGTTTTTTTTTTTATTTTGGGTATTTTTAGCACAAAAAACGAACAAAACAAAGATTTTTTAAAAAAAAATAAAGATTTTAGTAAAAAAAGGTTGACGAAAAAAA
>CALXYT010000090.1 GCA_944393045.1 uncultured Succinivibrionaceae bacterium
TTTAAGACTTAAATCCTCTTTGATATATCCACAACAACTGCAAGTCTTAGAACTTGGATAAAATTTATTAATCTTAGTAAAGCTTCAGGAAGGGCTTTTTATTTTTTTATTTTTCTTTTTAGTTTGGTTTCAGGTTATTTCTTTGGTTCATTCTTCGAAACCATAACCTCGCTGTTATCACTCCTTGCTTTCTTAGCATCTGCACCAGGTATTACACGAGCATCTGCTAAATCAAGAGCAATATTCATAGCCTCATCCAGGAAGGCATCAGGAGGCGTGAAGTTATCAGGTAATTCTTTAATATTCTTAATAACTTTTTTGCCTTGAGATGTTAAGAAGGTATTAACATAATCAAGTTCAGCCTTCTCGGTTTCATTCTTTTCAGCTAAACGCTTATTGTAATTTAATGAAACAAAGTTCTTATCGTAATAATCCGCATCTTTTTGGGCTCTATCGATAATATAGTTAAAGAGATAATCATCTTTAATACGCTTTAAGTGATTTGCTTGCAGCTGTGGAATTACAGGCTTTAAATCAGCATAAGGCTTATATTTCATAGAATCGATTTGATTATACTCAAGTACATTAGGATGTTGCTCCTCACCAATAAGCTTATGGTTATAAAGACTCGGGAAGCTTATATCAGGCTGTACACCTTTTTTCTGGTTGGAACCACCGTTAATACGATAGTACATTGCAGTAGTAAAATGAATACTACCTAATGGTTTAGTAGAAAAATCATAGATGCGATCAAGTGACTGGGTTCTTTGTACGGTACCTTTCCCAAAACTTGTATCACCTACAATTAAAGCTCTGCCATAATCTTGCAGAGCCCCTGCAAAGATTTCAGAGGAAGAGGCACTAAATCTATCGATAAGTACTACTAATGGACCGTCGTAGTAAACCTGACCGTCTCTATCGGAATGCGATGAAATTTCCCCTAAAGAGTTACGCACCTGCACAACAGGACCTGACTTAATAAATAAGCCAGTTGATAATGAGGCCTCCTGTAATAGACCACCACCATTAGAACGTAAATCAACTACCATAGCCTCAACGTTTGCCTTAGTAAGTTTTTGGATTTCTTTTTTCATATCCTCACTAAGATTTACGTAAAAGCTCTTAACAGTTAACACCCCAACCTTGCGGCCGTTGATAGTTTTTACCTCACCTTTTGCGGCGCTATCTTCAAGCTTTATGGTATTACGTACTAAATCTACCTTAAAGATATTATCACCACGCTGAATCTCCAGTGTAACTTTAGACCCCTTAGGTCCCTTTACTAAAGGCACTACATCAACTAAGCGCATACCTACAACATCAAGCATCTCATGGTCATCTTCTTTATGTTGCTGCACGCCAATGATTAAATCCTTTGGTTTTAACTTCTTAGACTTTTCTGCAGGAGAGCCAGGAACCAGGGAAACGATTTTAACGTAATCATCTTCCTGCTGTAATACTGCCCCAATACCTTCCATAGAAAGATTCATGGAGTTCTCAAAATTTGAGGTATTCTCTGGTGAGAGGTAACTGGTATGTGGATCTATAGCAGTAGCAAAGGAATTGACAAATACGCTAAAAGCATCTTCATTAGTACTTTGCTTTAAAGTACGCATAACATTGTTGTAACGCTTACGTAATAACTCTCTTACCTTATTATCAGATTTACCTGAAAGCTTTAAATTTAAGAAATCACTCTTAAATGCCAAACGCCAGAGGTTCTTTAATTCATTATAATCTTTTGGGTAATCTAACTTAGAATGATCAAGAGCAATAGTTTCATCGCTATCAAATTCTATTGGCTTATCTAAAAGCTCAAGGTAATAAGAGTATCTATCGTAACGGCGCTTTAAAATAGTATGATAAAGCTCGTACGGGAAATCTAATTTACACTCTTTAGCAGCTGCCTTAAACTTTTTAGCCTGTGCAAAAATATCATCTGCCTCAGCTTTGGTTAATAACGTATGGGTGTAATCAGTAGTATCGATATAGCGTTCAATGATCTTTTTAATAAACGCATCATCATCAAGAGATATTTCCTTGTAATGAGATCTTGTATAGAAACCATACACTCTTCTACAAGATGTTTCCTGTTCTTTTTCTACTTTAAATACAGGAATCTGATCCTTATTAGCTGCCTTGTCTTGCGCTATGGTGGCATTAATACTTAATGCACATGAAACACAAAGAGCTACAGAAACTAGTTTCTTAATCAAAGCTAATTACCTCATTATTATTCTTTTTATAGTACGTAAGTACATGCGAACTGCTCCACTACTCTTATTAGTGCAAGCTTCCTTTCATCTAAGGCTTTTTAGTTATAGTCTAACAGGCTAATTCCTAACCCCAACGACTTTAATGATAACGATCTTTTAAAATGTTAAAAATTTGCTGTATTGAAGATACTTTTTCAGACATTTCGAGTCGTAATTTGGTATTAAAATATTCCCCTGACAGCAAATCAAACTCTTTAATAATATCAGTTGTTATCTTGTGATACAAGTCTTGTCTTGGATTTTACCTTGTAAAAATATGCTTTAAGAAACATTCTTGAAACTAAAGTACTCTTTATGACATACTCCCCACGCATAAATGCGGGGGTTTCTAGTATCAACAAATCTAGCCTACTTTTGTAGGTCTTA
>CALXYT010000091.1 GCA_944393045.1 uncultured Succinivibrionaceae bacterium
ATAGGTTAAATTATATCTCAGGAGTTTTTACGACATTTTTAACCATATCTAATTTACAGAGTTTTCTTCACACGCCCGTATGCTTAAACTCCCCATTAACTACTAGTGTACTTATGCTAGCTTTACCACTTTTAATGTCCAAAGATACAGTTATTCATCTTCATCCAAAAAATTAACCCCCCAACCATCATAGGCGACATTATGTTTATTACAGCATTCGACAATCTTGATAATAGCAGGATAAATTTCATCAATATCGATTTTTGAGTCCATAAGTAAACGAACTTCAAAAACAGGCTCTCCATCCTCTTCAAATTCATCAGGCCCATCATAATTTAAACCTGAAAATAGAGCATCAATCTCAATAGCACAATCTTCTAATGATTTAAAATCAATTGCTGATAAAATATGAGAAATTTCATAAGTATCAGAAAGATCTATACCATCATCTTCAATAGCTTTAATTATAGATAGTGTTTCAGCTTTAATTATCTCTAAATCATTATATTCTTCAATGTTATCAATGTTTTTTAAACATACATCTTCTGTATCTACTTCAATTTCCATGTTCTCATTCCTTTATTATAAATCACAACGTCTTAATTGAGTTGCGTAATTTCTTGCTGTCTTTTCAACATTTCTAGCAATTGTTCGCAGTTTTTTATTCCTCTTATATAACCCCTTTTTATAGCCCCCCCAGCCATCATGATAATTTATATATTGTAGATATACATTAGTAAGAGGTATTTTATTAATTCTTCTGGTCTTTAACATATACCAACTAACAAAATCTACCGAATCCTTAAAATCATCCCTTGAGGTAAAAAAGCCTCCATGCTCAGCTAAGTACTCTTCCCATACAGGATCTTGTGCCTGTGGATAACCATATGCAGAACTACCTCTACCATAAGGAATAAATAAAAACCATCTCATAGGAGGCTTAGCATCATCAACATATCCTGATTCATGATAAATAAATGCCATTACCACATTTATTGGTACACCTCTTTTGGCATAAACCTCCTGGACATCATCGTACCAATCACCATTCTCTTGAAAAATCTTACATAAATTCTTTGGTGATGAAGGAACAGGAGTACTACATGCTGTCATAAGTAAAGAAGCAAGTATTACTAGCAATAGTTTAACATTAAATCGCTTAAGCACTATATTAGCCCTTTTAGTTGGTTAAATAGCATCATCGTTCTCTTCACCAGTTCTTATTCTTATAACTCTATCAACATTAGTTACAAAAATCTTACCATCACCAATTTTTCCTGTATGAGAAGCTTTAGTAATAGCTTCAATACAAGAATCGAAATCATCATCCTTTACAACTACTTCAAGTTTAGCTTTTGGTAAAAAGTCAACAACGTATTCTGCCCCACGGTAAAGTTCAGTATGACCTTTCTGTCTACCAAAACCTTTTACCTCAGAAACTGTCATTCCAGAAATACCTTTACCACTAAGAGCTTCGCGCACTTCGTCTAATTTAAATGGTTTAATAATTGCGGTAATCTTTTTCATAAGACAAAACTCCTAACCAGTAGTTCTAAATAATAAATTACTAAAATCTAGTATAGCAAATATCCAATAAATATCAGAATACTTTTCAAGATACTCTGCAAGATTTTTGGCATAGAAAGTGCTTTAGTATAAATATCAATAAATATAACTAAATTTTGACAGAGGCTAAAGATATGAATAAGACAACTGAAAACAAGATTATAAGCAAACTTAATGCTATCATGTTATGGATTATGGTTTTATCTTGTGCATTATTAATAATAAACTTCGACTATATTAACAGTTCATTAGCAAATACTATACAAGAACTTCGTGTTGTTATTTGGTTATCGCTAATAATTTCCTCTTCTTATTTTATTAGTCAGGGAATTTTATTTTGCTATACTGTTCTTTCAAATCGCTTTCTAAATAAAATTAAAATTGACAAGCTCTCTAAAGCTGTTACTTGTTTAGACTTCTCTGAAAAAGCAGTATTAAGAGAATTTATATTCCAAAGAAAAAGTGTTTTAAATCTACCTTTAAATGAACCAACAATAAGAAACTTAATTGCAAATGGTATTTTAATTATTGCGGAAGAAAGCTTAGATAATAAAGGTAATATCCCTGTTATGATAAATATGCAAGCTCGACCATATATTACTTATAAGGCTCTTGGCTTATCAAAGGGTAAAATGAGCGAAGAACAAATAGAGCAAATAATTAACGCAAGACCAAAATACGCTAAATAATAACAATTAACATCTTTAGTCCTAAACACATTAGCAATAATGTGTTTTTTTATTGTCAAATAATTGACACCTATAAAGTGTACTAAGGTTTAATGATAATAATAGTGTCAAGATTTTAAACACTTACCAAGCTTTAATACATATGGATAAGAATGATTAAATAATCTAACTACTTATCATATTCTTCAATAGACATTAAAAAATCCTAGCTTAGGCTAGGATTTTAGAACTATAAAACAATAGTAACTTACTTATTATTCAATAACCTTAGCTACAACACCAGCACCTACAGTACGGCCACCTTCACGAATTGCGAAACGTAAACCCTGT
>CALXYT010000092.1 GCA_944393045.1 uncultured Succinivibrionaceae bacterium
TTTGTAAGACCTACAAAAGTAGGCTAGATTTGTTGATACTAGAAACCCCCGCATTTATGCGTGGGGAGTATGTCATTCCATTAAAAAATCCTGAATTTAAACTTTTTGAGATAATTATATGAAAGGCATTATCCTTGCAGGCGGATCTGGAACAAGACTTTATCCACTTACTAAAATCACTTCTAAACAGTTGTTACCAATATATGATAAGCCAATGATTTATTACCCATTATCAACTTTAATGCTTTTTGATATCAGGGAAATACTAATTATCTCCACTTCATCAGATATTCCTAACATTCAGAAGCTTCTTGGCAATGGCGAAAAGTTAGGCTTGAAACTAAGCTATAAAGTGCAAGAAGAGCCTAATGGTATTGCCGAGGCTTTTAAGATTGGGGCTGACTTTATCGGTAATGATCCTGTTTGTTTAATTCTTGGTGATAATGTTTTTTATTTAGGAGAGCAGTTTAATATTATCCATGAAAAAGTTTTAAATCGTAGTACTTTTAATGCCACTATCTTTGCTTATCACGTATCAGAGCCAGGAAGATTTGGGGTGGTGGAGTTTGATAAGTTAGGTAAAGTTATCAGCATTGAAGAAAAACCTCAGACCCCGAAATCCAACTACGTATCGGTGGGGCTTTATTTCTACCCGCCTGATGTTGTTGAGAAAGTAAAAACCTTGGTTCCTTCTGCTCGAGGAGAATATGAGATTACTGATTTAAATAACCTTTATTTAAAAGAGCAGAGGTTATCAGTTCTTCCTATGGGCCGTGGCGCATTTTGGCAAGATGCGGGAACACCTGATAGTCTTTTTGAGGTAACAAGCTTTGTGCAGGTAATCGAAAAAAGACAGGGCCTGAAAATAGCCTGCATTGAAGAGATTGCCTATAAGAAGGGCTTTATTGATGATGAGCAAATGATGAGCATCATTAACTCAATCAATAAAAATGTAGCATATCGTGATTATCTGATAAAGGTTTACGAGGAAAAGCATGAACTTTATTAAAACTGCTATTGAAGGCGTATATATTATCGATCCACAGGTTTTTAAAGATAATCGAGGGTATTTCTTTGAAAGTTATAGTAAGAGATCTTTTGAGAAAGAGGGACTTTTTTATGACTTTGTGCAGGATAATCAGTCTAAATCATCTTATGGCACCATAAGGGGATTACATTTTCAGAAGGGGGAACATGCCCAGGCAAAGCTTGTTCGTGTTCTTAAAGGCAAAGTGCTTGATGTCGCAGTAGATCTCAGAAGCTCATCTCCAACATACGGTAAATTTGTGGCTGTGGAATTATCTGAGGAGAATAAATTATCGCTTTTAATTCCCCGAGGCTTTGCTCATGGCTTTGCAGTACTTAGTGAGGAGGCAATATTTACTTATAAGTGCGATAACTTCTACTCTAAAGAAGCAGAAGGGGGCATAAGGTTTGATGATAAGGATTTAAATATCGACTGGAAGATTGATTTAAGTAAGGCCATTCTTTCTGAGAAGGATAAGTATTATCCAAGCTTTAAGGAGTTTAAAACATGTTTTTAATAGTAGGTTCCTGTGGGCAGCTTGGGATTGAGCTTGGTAAGCTTCTTAAAGAGAGAGCAGTTGGTGTTGATATTGCGGATTTAGATATTACCAGTGAGCAGAGTGTAAAAGACTTTTTTACCAAAGCGCAAGGTAAGTTTAAGGCAGTAATAAACTGCGCGGCCTATACAGCTGTCGATAAAGCCGAAGATGAGGAAGAAAAGACAAACCTGGTTAATAATATCGGGGTTAAAAATCTCGCCAGGTATGGCAAAAACATCATTCATATCTCGACTGATTATGTTTTTGATGGATTATCTTATCTTCCTTATAAAGAGGAGCATACCCCAAATCCTCAAAGCGCCTACGGGAGAACCAAGCTTCTAGGTGAAAAGGCTGTAATGGCTAATGCTGATAACGGCATTATTATAAGAACAGCCTGGTTATACTCAAAAAATGGCAATAACTTTGTAAAAACCATGATGCGTCTTTCTGAGACTAAAGATAGCATCAGAGTTATTTACGATCAAATAGGCACTCCTACTTATGCTAAGGATTTAGCAAGAGCCATAGTAGCAATCCTTGATAGTGAAAAGTTTAATAATGCTCTAAATAGTAATGAGAGCTTAAAAGAAATCTATCACTATACAAATGAAGGGGTGTGCAGCTGGTATGATTTTGCGTGGGCAATAATAGAGAGCACAAACCATTCTACTGAAATCACTCCAATACGCTCTGAGGAGTATCCAAGTAAAGTCAAAAGACCATATTTCAGTGTGCTTGATAAGGCTAAGATTAAGCGTGATTTTAACCTTGAAATCCCTCACTGGCATGATGCTTTAATGGAGTGCTTAGGAGAGCTTAAGGATAACAGTATCAATAACAACATCAATAACAATCACTAAATTTTACGGCTAAGTTTGGTAAAGAAAGAAAAGAACAAATCAAAGATATAATAAGAGATTTTAAAAGTATGGATGCGATATTAGTAACAGGTGGAGCTGGGTTTATTGGGGCAAACTTTGTGGAGTATTTTGTAAAGAAATATTCCAATTACCAGATTGTGGTGCTTGATAAGCTGACTTATGCAGGTAATTTAGAAAATTTAAAGGAAGCCTCAAAATCTGCCAATTATGAATTTGTGCAAGGTGATATTTGCGATAGTGATTTAGTATCCTCCTTATTTAAAAAGTATGACTTAAAAGGGGTAATTCACTTTGCGGCAGAATCGCACGTAGATAATTCTATTTTAAATCCTCGTCTCTTTATTGAAAGTAATATTGTAGGCACCTTTACTTTACTTGAATGTGCAAGATTATATTGGCAAAAGGCACCTAAGGTATATAAAAAAGGGTATGAGCATTGCAGGTTTCATCATATCTCAACTGATGAGGTTTTTGGTAGTTTAGGAAATGAGGGCTTTTTTACTGAAAGCACCCCATATGACCCAAGCAGTCCATACTCAGCCAGTAAGGCAAGCTCTGATCACCTGGTAAGAGCTTATCATAGAACGTATGGCCTGAATGTAAGCATCTCAAACTGCTCCAATAATTATGGACCATATCAGCATAAAGAGAAGTTTATTCCAACGATTATACGTAAATGCCTGGCTAATGAGGCTATTCCAGTATACGGTAATGGAGCCAATATACGAGATTGGCTTTATGTTCTAGATCACTGTAAAGCAATTGATCTCATTTACCATAACGCCAAATCTGGCAGTACCTATAATATTGGTGGTCATAATGAAAGAAGTAATATGCAGATAGTTAATACTATATGCGATATTCTTGATAAAAAGCTCCCAAGAGCTAACGGTTTAAGCTATAAGGAGTTAATCACTTTTGTAACCGATAGACCAGGTCATGATTTACGCTATGGCATAGACCCTGCCAAGATTATGATTGAGCTTAACTGGAAGCCTGATGAGAACTTTGAAAGCGGGATTGTAAAGACTATAGAGTGGTATTTAGAAAGGGAGGGTAAGATTTAAGGTTTGGGTGCTGGAGAAAGACTGAAGGTTTAGGATTCAAGCTTTAGGGAAGGGCAGGTTTTTGCCCTTTTGTGTTTAGTACTTCCTTAAAGCTTTAGAGGTGGAGATTTTTTGTTTTTGTTTGATTGTTTTTTTGGGGGGATGTTAAATCCCCTTGAATACCTTTTTAAGTGGTAATTCACCACGGATAAACTCTTCTTTAATCTCTTCTGTTTTTAAAACTTTTTTCATGATATAGGAGAGATCATTGCAGATATCAGTAAAATCTTTTGGCGTCAGGTGCGATACGTTTTGTTCAAAGACTGATGATTCTGATATATCTTTTTTACTATCAATTCCTTTATAGTCAAGGTATTGGGAAATAAGTTTTTTCACAAACTTTTCCTGTTTGCGATCCACATCTTTTTTAATGTAGTTTTGCCATAAGAAGTCTTGGGCTTTACAGGCGATATTACTTGTGGTATCAAGTTTTGACATATCAATCCCAAAGAATACCTGGCCGTTTGGTGTTTGTTCATAAAGGATCTGGGCACCTAACCATTTGGAATATTGGGAATATGGCATGGTTGAGCAGACATAATGAATATATCCTGACACTAAACGTTCAATACTGCTTTTATAGTGGGTAAGATTCCAGGACTCTATATATTCCCAAATGCATTTACAGTGGGTGCTTGCAGAGGCGCAGGTAATATAGAAGCGTTCCAGGCGATTATTTCCGGCCCCAAAATCTTCAAGTACTAAATATCCTTCTTGAACAATAGTAATCCAAATAAACTTATCACCAATGCTTGGAATTAAAAATCCATCAGTAGTAGCTTTAAGGGTGCCCACAAAAGGATAGGGACATTGCACATCCTTATAAATGGCGGCAATTTGTTTAATAATATCCTTAGTTGAACTAACTTCGCAGTTTTTTATGGCTGCTATGGTTTTAGCTCTGATTAAATTATCAGGATTACCCTGTAGACAGGTAATATTTACTTTCATGCAAAAACCCTAATACTGATGCAAAAAATTGATGTTTTATTTATAGTATTTTTAAAAGTATAGTATAGTAAAATTTTTGCCAAATTATAAACCATATTGATAAATCTTTCATAATCTTTAGTGTCTTATCCGTGAAAAATATACTGGCTTGCTTATTTTATGATACTTTTCTGATGGCTGGTTATTTGCTCTTAGCTATACCTTAAAGTAGCATTGATAGATTATAATTATGTAGTTTCATATGATGTTTGATATTGCGTAACTTTTAGTGTGTAATGTCTTTTGCAAATTACCCCGTATTGTTTGGGGAAAATGTTTTTATGTAATGTAAATTTCTTTAGCCTTAAGGAACTTAGAATGGATAATAGTTCATGTTTAAATGTTAATGATGTTTATCTTTATCCTTTTTTTACCAGTGAATTTTTAAAGGAAACAGCAATAGGCTACCCAGGTGTTCTTGCCTCAAGGTTAGCTTATTTTAAAGATGAATTATTGCAGGATAAGTTATTAGCAACTTATGCCAGAGAAGGGTGGGTAGAGGAATTATCAGAGGGAAAATCTCTTAAATCAGGAGCGCAAGAGCAATTGCCTTTGGCTGTTTTAGGAAGCGAGCTATTTCTTAGGGTTATAAGTAAGTGCATAAAAAATCAGAGTTTTATGGAATTGACGTCTGCTGATTTTTTAGGTCTTTTACAGGATTTTAGTAAAAGTTATCTTGATGAGAGTCATGATAAGAGCTTTGATGAAAGTCTTAGCGAGAGTTTGGATATTGATACTTTTACTAAAAAGCTGATAGATGATTTTGTAAGTTTATACCATCTTGATATTATAAAAGCGCAAGATTATGCTATAAACTTATTTGAGAAACTATGTTATAACATAAAAATAAAAGAATCATTTGCCCACTTTTTTAAGATTGTAGCTCCACTTTTAACTTTAAGTGGTAAATTATTTTGTGCAAATTTTAAGGTGGCAACTTTAGCGTTAATGGCAAATGAGGCTGAGCGAAGTTTTTGGAAAAAATATGCTCAAAATTATAGTAAAGCATCATTACTGGCTGCAATTTTTTTAGATGAGGCATGGAGTAAGGTTTTGGGGACTACGCAAAAGGGAGAAGTGAGTTCCCTGGATGCAGTTTTTAAAGCTCGCATAAAAAATCCAGATATCATAGCAATGGTGGGCGATATGCACATAAAGGATGGAGTTATCGCTAATTTACCACTTGAGGATGGTGACTTTATGCTTTTGGAGGAAGGGGTAAATCGCATTATCAGTATGCAAGATGCCACTAAAGCCGCCCAGGAACTTAGATTAGTTTCAATTGCTCCATTTAAGGAACATTTACTTCTTACTGAGCAATTTACCATAGCTTTATCATCATCTTGCGATGAAACGTTAAAAGATTATTTCTTTAACACACAATTGCAAAACTCGGAATTACTCTTTGTAAGTAATTTTAAGGTTTTTACTAAAGTACTTAATATGCTCACCCAAAGTTATGGACAAAAAGGCAAATTACTTTTAGCAAAAGATGAGCAGGTGTTATTTTTTATAGGATCTGCATTAGTTACCAATAAAGAAGTTTATCTGTTTAATAAGGCTTTTAATGTAAGTGAGAGGTTTGGTATTGATAAATTTCTTAATGAGGTAGAAATTTCTCCTCAAGGTCTTAAGGGTAATAGTAATAAAGAACTTGGTAATAACATTACTTTATATATGGCAGATAACAAAATAGCTCCTGATTTTTTAGTGCCGGTAAATGAGAATAAGCTTGAGTTTGCTAAAAAGATTATTGCCTTTCTGGCACATATCCCATGCAAGATTAAAGCATTAAATGAGCAAAGTGCAGTATAATAAACCATACTATGGCATAAGATACGTAATATACTTTATATAACATACCATAAAAGGCAAGTTTTAGTGACATTTAGTTTGCTGAGAATTTGCCAGTTATAAACCTTCGTTCTAAGGCAGGTATATAAATAAATGATCCCAAACACTCAAAAAATCATGTTAAAGCTAAAAAGATGTATCTTTTTAACTTTACCCCTTATGTTTAAGACTTTTTTTAAAGGTATGGTTGGGGGTTGGGGGATATTTTTAGTTATACAATTATCTTCTTTAGCCTGGGAGGTTGTTTATTGCAATTACAATCACCCAGATACTATCAGCATTATGAGTGCTTATGCGGCTTCCTTTGAAGAGGTATCTCCACCACCAGAGCTAGGGGAAACTTTAACTAATTACCGTACTAAAAAACAATTACAAGAAGAGCGTTTAAGTAGGCAAAGAGGATTAAGAGGGAATGGTGCTAGTAGGTTACGCTTATTGGATCATAGCACCAATCAGCGCTTACTTAATCAAATTGAAAATAATTATAACTATACACCAAACAGAATGGTGCTTGTTTATTCTCGAGGGGAGACTGTCTTAAAGTTTGTTAATCGTTTAAATGGCACACCTTATAAAATAAGGAATGTAAGATTAAGTAGTACTAAAGGATTTGTAGCTTCTATTGCAAGTGATGCCTCATCGGTATTGGTTATTCCTAATGGTAAGGCGTTTAATGCTTCATTACGAGTAGAGCTTGAAGGCAGAACTCGTAAGGTAATGTTTATTAATTTAAGGTTTAGCACGGGTAAATATGAAATTAGAAACATTGTACAAATTAAAGGATAACATTATGCCGAGAAGTTTTTTGGTTATGCATATTTTTACTCTCGTAAGTTTAGTGTTTTTTGCTTTTGCTAATCCTTTATATGGAGCAGATTTTCAGGAAGCGTCTCCTCCTCCTGAACTTGGGGAAACATTAACCTCCTATCGTACTAAACAGCAAATCTTAGATGAGGCAATTAGAGAAAGTGAGGCTTATGAACTAAAAAAGAATCCTCAGATAAAAATCATCAAAAAGAAAGGCGATACTAGAGGTATAGATTCTGCTTATATGGATGCTGATTCATCAGGGCAGCTACTACCCCCAAAGCGTGCACTAAAGACTCAAGAATATTTTTACATGAATCTTAAAGGCTCAAAGTTTGATGTTTATAAAGATACTTTAATGTATATGACCATTGTTGATAGTCAAAATGTTGCCTGGCCAATTGCCAAGGCGGAAGTTTTAAATAATAGTTTTTGTGTAAAGATAACTGATGATAATAAGCTGATTGTCCGTCATGAAGGAGCCGGTGGGCAACTTGCAAAATTAAAAGTTTATCTTAAAAACGATGTAGATCCTTTATCATTTGTGCTTTTACAAAAAAATAGTATGCATAACTATGATGAATTAAAGGTTATAAAAATAAGTAAAAAGTCACCATTAAATACCTCCAAAGAAGAAGCTGGGCTAACAAATATGGTAAAAACAGCTAAAGCTCGTAACTCTTTTAGGGATATTTCTTTTAAAGAGCAGCAGGAGCCTAAGCTGAAGGTTAAAAAAGAAGTAGTTATTCATAATCCTTTCGGAAAAACTAAGGCTTATGTGGTAAATTCCCAAATTAGACCTGAAGATTTAAGTGAGGTTACGCAAATTCTTGAGGAAGCATATGTCAGTGCTAAATAGCTGTAAGAATATTATAAAATCCAGTGTTGGGGTAGCTTTTTTATTAAGTACTTCATCTTTTGCTTTAGCTGAGTGTAATGGTCATTGGCGAGATATTGCCTATAACACTAAAATTATGCGCCCTTATAAACCATATGTGCATTGTATAACCTGGACTGCTAAACAATTTGAGTTACCAGAAGAACTTCTTTACTCCATTATTTATGTAGAAAGAGGTGATGTGAACGGTAAATGTATGACCAATCGCAATGGTACCGAGGATTGCGGTCCTGCCCAAATTAATGATGTAAGACTTGGGGAGCTTAAGATGTTTAATTTAACTAAAAACGATATTAAATCTGTTCCTTGCCGTAATATCTGGAGTATGGGCATGCTTATTCGCCGTGAGATTGATAAGGCTAATGACGAACTATGGAAAGGGGTAGGTAATTATCATTACCATTACTCCGTTAATAAAGAGATTCATAATCGTTATGTAAAGCGTGTAAAAGATGCCTGGGGAAAACTTTATCTTTTAATAAAAAGTAATTGCCCGAGTTAATTTAAGATAGCTGTGAATCTTTTATTGTTTATTTACCAAATCAAAGAGGATTTAAGTCTTAAAGATAGAATATTTGATTGCCCTAATTGCAAAGGAAAATTAGATAGAGATTATAATGCTAGTTTAAATATTTATAGAGTTGGGGCATCAACTCTTAGAGGAGAATTTGTAAGACCTACAAAAGTAGGCTAGATTTGTTGATACTAGCCCCCCCCGCATTTATGCGTGGGGAGTATGTCATTGATCTTCTCTTTTGCTTTTCTAAGGCTTTTATGTATTTGGTTTTTAAGGAGGCTAATTTTTTTCAGTTAATTTTCATAAGGTCAGTTATTTTCTTAGAAAAAGCATGGTAATCTTTTGAGAATTTCGAGACGGTCACGACATTATTCATATAAAGGCTTTAAGATATAAGGTGTTAGGTAAGACGTTACTTATTTAGCAAGAAGCTAACATTTTGTTTAAAAAATGAGAGATAAAATGGCAGATAGTGAACAGAAAGATTTTCCATGGTATAAAGCTTATCCTGCTGACGTGCCGCATGAGATAGATTCATGTTTATTTAACTCAATACTTGATATGTATGAGTTCTCATGTGAAAAATACCAAAACAACACCGCTTTTATTAGTATGGGAGCAAAGATTTCGTATGCTCAGCTAGATACTGAGGCAAAGAAATTTGCAGCATATTTACAGTGCGAATTAAAAGTTAAAAAAGGTGATCGCATTGCTTTAATGCTCCCTAATATCATTCAATATCCTATTGCGCTTTTCGGGGCATTATTAGCAGGGGCAACCATTGTGAATGTAAACCCAATGTATACCCCTCGAGAATTAGCGCATCAGTTAAATGATTCTCAAGCAAAGATTATTATCGTTATTTCTAACTTTGCGCATACTCTGCAAAAAGCACTTCCTGAGGTTAATTTAGATCATATTATTGTTACCTCTTTAGGAGACTCGCATAAAGGCCTAAAAAGGCTGATGATAAATTTTGTGGTGAAATACTTTAAGCGTTTAGTTCCCCGCTATAAATTACCTCAGGCAGTTTCTTTTAAAAGTGCGCTTGCTAAAGGTGAAAATTACCCATACACAAGACCAATTATCAATCGTGAGGATTTAGCATTTTTACAGTATACAGGTGGTACTACAGGTGTTGCTAAAGGGACAATGCTTACACATCATAATATCTTAGCAAATATTGAGCAGTGTATCGGCATGTATGGCAGCGTCTTAAAAGAAGGTGCTGAGTTTGTGGTAACGGCAATTCCGTTATATCATATCTTTGCTATGACCGTAAATTGCATGTTATTTATCCGTTTGGGAGGAACATCACTTTTAATTGCCGATCCTCGTAATATCAATGATTTTGTAAAGCAGTTAAGCATATATGAACCAACGTGTTTAACCGGGGTCAATACCTTATTTAATGCGCTTATAAATAATAAAGATTTTTGTAATATGCATTTAAAGAAATTAAGGTTAGTAGTTGGTGGTGGTACTGCCGTACAAAAAGGCGTAGAGATGCGTTGGTTTACCCATACAGGGCTTCATATCTTAGAAGGATATGGTCTGTCGGAATGTTCACCATTGGTTTGTGTATGTCCACCAGACTTAACTGAATATAATGGGACTATTGGTGTGCCTGTACCTTCTACTGAGGTACGTATCGTTGATGATCAAGGTAATGTTATCACCAAGGTTGGAGAACCTGGGGAGCTTGAGGTAAAGGGGCCGCAAGTTATGAAGGGGTATTATGGTAGGGAGGTTGCCACAAAAAATACCTTTGATGGTGATTTTTTAAAGACTGGTGATATTGCCTGTTGGGCTGATAATAACGGTTTTATAAAGCTTGTAGATCGTAAGAAAGATTTGATTATTGTATCGGGCTTTAATGTTTATCCATCTGAAATTGAAGATGTTATTGCTCTTCATCCTGCGGTATCTGAGGTGGCTGCTATTGGGGTACCTAGTAAGCATAGTGGTGAGGTGGTAAAGGTCTTTATTGTAAAGCGTCATAAATTCTTAACTGAGCAAATGGTTAAGACTTTATGCTTGAAACATTTAACCAAATATAAAGTACCAAAGTATATTGAATTTATTGACTCTATGCCAAAAACCAATGTTGGTAAGATTATGCGCAAGGAATTAAGAAAACTTGAGCTTAAAAAACGAGGAATTTCAGAGAACTATAAAGCTAATATCGATGGTAATGATGATAAAGAGAGTGAAATTAAGAATTAACCAAGATTGCTTAGAACTTAATATTGAAACTTATGATTAACAGTTTTAAATGTTAGAGGATTAAAGGTAGGAATATATGAAAATGGACAGTTTTACCAAACCCAGCCGTAAAGCCCCAAGCTTTAGCTATGGGATATAAGGCATTCTCAAAAAATTTAAAATCTATTGTATTATTTAATCAATTATTGTATAATT
>CALXYT010000093.1 GCA_944393045.1 uncultured Succinivibrionaceae bacterium
TAAAAAAGCAAACTCATCTCTTAAAATTCTGCTACTTCTGCCTTTTGCTGTTTTTATAAATTTCATCACTCCATAACCAGGATCAATATCTGCTAAAATGTGAATATGGTCTTTATCTGTTTCCATCTCTATAATTTCAACATTTAACTCATTTGCAACTTGTATAATTATTTCTTTTAGTCTTTTCTCAACTTCACCAACTAATACTTTACGCCTATATTTAGGACACCAAATAATGTGATATTTACAAGAATAGACTATATTATGATTAGATTTATATTTTATTTTTTGCATAAATTGAATTATACAATAATTGATTAAATAATACAATAGATTTTAAATTTTTTGAGAATGCTTATATCCCCATAGCTAAAGCTAGGGGGCTTTACGGCTGGGTTTGGGAATAAAAAGTAGTTGAAAAAAGCATTTTAAGAGCAAATGGAGACGATAGTGATGACGTGATAAGTGTGGTGGTGAATCCAGTAATGAATAAAAAGGCAACCTTTGTTAGATTGCCCTTGGTAAAAACTTTCTGTTAAACTTTTTATTATGTAGTAAAAATTAACGACCTACATGATCATAGCTAACCTTGGCAATCATGCCTGTACCGCCAAGTTCAACGCTTACTACATCTTTACCTAAATCTTTAATTACTGCACCTACATTACGTACGCCCATTAGTACACGAACTCTCATACCAACTGAAAGTTCTTCACGTGGGATTGGAGTGAATGGTTTTTGTGAAGTAACAGAGCTATTACCGTTGAAGCCTCTTCTTTGAGAAACAACAGCAGCTTGACCATTGCCACCCTGACTTTTGTCATATGAAGGTCTTGAATAACGGCGTTCACCATTATTGTTATAATTACTATTATAGTTGTTATACTTCTTATAACCACCTGTTCTTTGCTGACCATCAGGACGACTGTAGCCGCGACGCTGTTCACCATCTTGAGAAGCACCCTGAACTACTCCTTGTGAATTTGGTCTAAAACCAGGCTTTACGCCATTCTTATTAAACGGTCTCTTGCCCCCCTTCTTAAATGAAGGCTTTCTACGCTGATTCTGACGTTCTTTAGCTTTTTTCTGACGATATGCTTCAAGAGCTTCCAGTTCGCCCTTAGCATATTCTTCATGTTCAGTTTCAACAGTACCTGTTACATTACCCTCTAAATCAACACGTTCAGCGCCAACCTTAAGACTGTTTAAATACTCCTGACGGTGAGTATAGTATCTTAAAGCCTTACGAACGATAGTCTTTGAGCAGGCTGCATACTTTTCATCTTGTGCACAGATATCCAAAACTTCCTGAAGAATTCCAACCTTAAATGGCTTCACTTCTCCTTCAAGAATAAAACACTCTGGAAATCTTTCATTTAACATGGCGACAAGTTCTTTAACCTTGTCTACTTTAACTTCTTTCTTCTTAGAGTCCATAATTCTTCTTTAACGTATCCAAGCAACGTACATACATTAGGTTGCAATTGCGCAACTATTAAAACCGTGTTGTTCATTATAAGGAAACTGTATAACTGATTCTTTTTACTTTTAAAAGTATAAAGAACATTAATGTATACAAGCGTACCTAATAACATAGGGTGAATTATACCATAAATTCCCTTTTTGGTAATTTTTATTAATTAATTCCGCAAAATTTTGCATTAAATCCATAATTTTTTAGCGATTCTGGTGAAGTTTTTTGGATATTTTTTAGTTTTTAAAAGATTTTAGAGTGGGGTTGCACAAAGTATACTGAACTGATAATTGGTTCTATGTTACCCTCTTGTTTCAGATTTTTTTATTTTCTTTCTTTTTGGATCTTTTAAGCTTAAGTGGTTTTATGATTTAAAGCGCTTTGCTACTTGACACTAATCACCTTTTAACTTATCTTAATTTTTATGATAAAACTTCCCATAAATTGAGGTATATATGACAGAGCATAGTTGTAATGATGGTTGTCAAGGCTCTTACCAACCTGCCAGAAAAATCGTTGTTCCTAAAACAAAATTACCATTAATTTTAACTGATAGACTGCTACAACGTGTTGCCATTAAGGGGATCTTAGAATTAGGAAGCCTTCTTTATAAGCATAATGAACTTTTTTTTACGCTCGATAATTCCCTCCCTGAAAAATTTACTACCCTACTAAGAGATTACCCTTTAGTAAAAGTTAATCTTTTAGCACCTATTAATGATGCAAAAACAGAATTTGCCCTTTTTAACTATACCAAAGGGAAAGTTACTGTTATGAATAACTATGAGCTTAATACTGATATTGCGCCAAGTTTTAAAGATCACGCCTACTTTAATAACTTCTGTGAAGAGTTAAAAGCAAATACCCTCTCCTTTATTCCAGTTCCACTAACCGGTATGCTTACCTTAAAATCAATTAAAGGCGTATTACCATACGATTTTCTATTGGCAAAACATTATCTGAAGCAGTATTTAGATGCTTATAATGCCCTTAACGAGGAAGATCTTGATTTACTCAATCGCATTAAAGAAGAAGGTCTACCTACAATAGATGATAACTATAATGATAAAGTAAAACTTGCACTACGCATTGAAAGAAAACTTTATTTACAATATAACTCTCACTAACTTATAGTGTTATAACTTCTTTGTTTAGGGTTAAGTGATTATCGATCGGCAATTAGCGCTTAACCTTTATTTTAGTAAACTTTATTTTTTTCATAAGTTTATATTTAGGAGATATATCATGTTCATGGGTCAAGAAGATACTCGTAAAGAAATCTCAAAAGAAGAACTTTTAAAGCTTGCTAATGAGCTTATTAAAAATGATTACGAATACATGGATGGTATGGAAGCTACTGATGTTCACCAGAATGGTGAGGTACTGGTTTTTAAAGGGAATTTCTTTTTAGATAAAAACGGGGTACCAACTTTAAAGACTAATGCAGTATTTAATATGTTCAAAAAAGTAACTACTGCTCTTTCAAAAGAATATAAGCTTAAGTAGATTTAATCAATATGTCAGAACAATCTGAAGTTATTGCCTTAGCAATGAAACTCATGAGGGAAAAATCTATTTCCCCTCATGATGGCAACTGCCAAAACATTATTACCTCCATGCTTGAAGAGTTAGGCTTTAAAGTGGAGGATATGTCTTATATCGACACTAAAAATCTTTATGCCAAACATGGAAACTCAGGTATTAACTTCTGTTTTGCAGGGCATACCGATGTTGTTCCAGCCGGCGATGAGGCGAACTGGAAAACAAATCCTTTTGAGCCTCAAATAATCGATGGCTATCTTTATGGCAGAGGTGCTGCTGATATGAAAGGCTCTGATGCAGCTATGCTTATTGCTGCTAAGCGCTTTATCCAAAAACATCCCGATCATAAAGGTATTATTTCCTTTATTTTTACCAGTGATGAAGAAGCTGACTTTATTCATGGGACACCAGTGGTTGTTAAAAACCTCATGGACCGCCATGAAAAAGTTGATATATGCCTAGTCGGTGAGCCAAGTAGTGCAAAAGTCTTAGGGGATACCATGAAAAATGGTAGACGAGGCTCTATTACTGCTAATATAAAAATATTTGGTATTCAAGGACACGTTGCCTATCCAGACAGAGGGCTTAATCCAATTCATAAGGCTGCTCCTGCTATCTTAGATCTTGTTAATACCGTTTGGGATAACGGTAATGAGTTCTTCCCCCCAACCTCCATGCAAATTCCTAATATTAAAGCAGGTACCGGGGCTAATAACGTTATCCCAGGTGAACTTTATGTGCAAATTAACTGGCGTTTTTGTACCGAAATTACCAAAGAAGATATTAAAGCTCAGGTAAATGAGATTTTAACAAAACATAATCTTAACTATAAAATAGATTGGGCTTTTAGTGGAGATCCATTTATTACCCCACCAGGGAGCTTAGTAAATGCTGCAAAAGAAGCGGTAGAGGAAATTTGTCATACAACCTGTGAGTTATCCACCGCTGGAGGCACCTCTGATGGACGCTTTATTGCCCAGATGGGAGCACAAGTTATTGAACTTGGGCCAATTAGTGCAACTATTCATAAAGCGAACGAATGTGTTAAAGCGCAGGATCTTGATACATTAGCTCTTATATATGAGCGAATCCTTGAGAAGTTAATGCTTTAAGATTGTAAGCTATTACTTTTTTGGGATGGTTTAAGCAGATGTTTTGGCTGGTAAGATACTTTACCAGCCAAATTTTTTAGAGTTTAGTAGTTTTGGTGTTTGAAATGACTGTGAGGAATTTATGGGAGCGTGAGGACTTTAGCTATTGGCTGCCTTTTCCCCAAAAGCTTAGTTAATAAGTCTTGATAAAAGCAGGTAGGACTTATTTACCTCAATAACTTCCTTACTATCCTTGTCACTCTCAAAAAATTGCTTTTTATCAGGATGAATTTCATGCATCTTATGATAATAAGCACGTCTAATATAATCTCTAGCTATTTGTGGATCGCTTAAATGTAAAGGCTCAGCTATGCCTAATATTTTACAAGCATTCGAGATATCCTGTGGTTTAAACACCCCATTTTTATAGACAATGTCTCTTAAAGATGGATGTTTTGCGTAATGGTAAAAGCAATCTGCTTTAACTTTACTTATATTAAATAGCCCTTCTACATAGGCTCCTTGATTGATTAGTAGCGATCTTAATTGTAGTGCTTCTTTATGGTGAGCTCTGCTGGCTTTTTCCAAAAAGTAATAAATGTACCTTTTAAAACGCATGGCAGATCGAGAGCTATAAAGCTTAGCTAAATGGTAATACCCATCTACATTATTATGATAAGCACTTTCTTCATACCAATATAATGCTAATAGCTCATTTTGACCTTTATAAATACCATGCTCATAAAAAATACCTAACTTACAAGCACAGCTTGAAGAACCTTTTTTTGCACCTTGGTAAAAAGCATCAAAGGCTTTTTGGTAATCCTTAGGTAGTCCCCTACCTTGCATATATGCATTACCTATCGCAAAATCCTCATCTAAAGCAGGCTTGGCAATCTTTACAAAATCATCATGCTCTACTTTAACAATCTCCTTAGATTTATTTTTATCAGTAAAGTCTGGTAAAAATAAGTCATGTTCATAAAACGAAATATCATCTTCTAAAGGAGTTTCCTTAGAAGTAGCTCGAGCTTTCCCCCTAAAAATCAGGGCTTTAATTTTTGCTAAAGATTTTAAGGCGATTTCATGATGATTTTTTAAGTTATTATCATCGTTCATAAAAGGTGCATCTGCTATAAAAACAGGAACTAGAGTTTGCTCTTCATAAAAAAAGAGAACATAGATGATAGAACCAAATCCCCAAACTGATAAGGCGAAGGTTACAAGTCCTAGGATTTGTATACTTTCAGCAGCACTAAAAAAGCCAATAACGCCCAACAAAATTCCAATTAAGGTACAAACAATTTGCCCCCTTAATCCTATGAATTTGTTTAGTACTAAAAACATTTGCCTACCTCTATATATTTTAATGAGCAAACATGACTACTAAAATACCATTTAATAAAAAGTTATGCGCTCATAAAGCATATAAGGATATAAACAAATAATACACAATTTCATATTGGCTTATGGAAGTTTTCAGACTTTTAATTTTTGGAGCAAACTTTAAAATGGTTAAAACTCAGCCAAAGTTTGCCTATAGGTTTACTTTGCTTATTTCCTAAAAATCTATTCCTGAAATCTTCTACTTTCACATAAGCATAAAAAAACAACCTGGTGTTTTATATCTCTACCTTAATTATTTGCGTTAAATATTTGTCTCTATCCTTTACATTTACCTATTGGTAAACTAGTTAATGTTATTTTTGCAGTAATTATTATTTAATAATTGTTCTTTCTGTAACTATAACTGTTACTATGAAATTATTACCTTTAATCTTTACACAAATACCAGGGCGCATAAAACACTACTTCTATTGTAACCTATCAAAGAGTGTCTTTATAAATAAATTGCGCTTTTTATAGCATTTTTGTGTTAAAGGTAAACATTTTTTACTTGTCTCTTCCTTAACGACCAGACTTCATTATTCTTCAGGATTTTTTTAAAAAGTTAAGTTTTGTGAGGCATGTTTACTTTTAAAGAAACTCCTAAATTACATGGTAACATAAAACGCAGGTAAAATATTTGCAAAAATATTACTAAAAACTTTGAAATTCATCGATTTTCAATGTAAAATGCGCAAGAAATTTTTGAGGTTGCTCAGATTTATGTTTGTTAAAACAATCCATAGGTTGCAAAACAAAATTTTAACTGGGCAAACGGGTTTAAGTTTATGCCTGTTACAAAAGATTAATCCAAACCATGCTTGTTATAGTTATAAGCAGCATAACAGTATGGTCAAACTTAATTATTTATTGCTATATACTCCCTTTTTTAGGGATATCAAATAGATAAACACATAAACCAATTATAGTAAGTAGCTGTTTACTGGTACATGTAGTATTTAGCTTAAGTTATTGCTAAAAGTACTTGTATGAGCTTTTTTATTGCACATTAAGGATTTTATTCTATGAAAAAGACCAAGATGGTATGTACTATCGGCCCTAAGTCCGAACCACGTGAAGTTCTTCAAGACCTTCTTAATTCTGGCATGAATGCAATGCGTTTAAACTTTTCTCATGGTGACCATGACGAACAAGGCGCACGTATTACTACTATCGATGCAATCATGAAGGAAACTGGTAAAGTATTTGCTATCGTTCTTGATACTAAGGGTCCAGAAATCCGTACTGGCGAAGTACCTAACGATGGTGAAGTTGAACTTAAGAAAGGTCAGAAATTCATCGTTACTACTGATTACCCTTCATATACTACTAATGAACGTTGTTCAGTAAGCTACTCTGGTCTTGTTAAAGATATCGCAGTTGGTAACACTATCCTTATTGATGATGGTTTAATTGGCTTAAAGGTTCTTTCTAAGAATGCTGATGAAACTGAAGCTACCTGTGAAGTTTTAAACAATGCAATGCTTGGTAACAAGAAGGGTGTTAACCTTCCAGGCGTTATTACTAACCTCCCAGCTCTTTCTGAAAAAGACAGAGGCGACTTAGTATTTGGTATTCAAAGAGGCGTAGATTTCATCGCTGTTTCATTCGTTCGTAAAAAGAAGGACGTTGAAGAAGTTCGTTCATGGTTAGACCAGAACGGTGGTCACGATGTTAAGATCATCTCTAAGATCGAAAACCAGGAAGGCTTAGATAACTTCGAAGATATTCTTGAAGCTTCTGATGGTATCATGGTTGCTCGTGGTGACTTAGGTGTTGAAATTCCAGCTCAGGAAGTTATTCTTGCTCAGAAGAAGATTATTCGTCGTTGTAACGAAGTTGGTAAGATTGTTATTACTGCAACTCAGATGCTTGACTCTATGCAGAAGAACCCTCGCCCAACTCGTGCAGAAGCTGGTGACGTTGCTAATGCAATTTTTGATGGTACTGACGCAGTTATGCTTTCAGGTGAATCTGCTAAGGGTAAATATCCACGTGAAGCAGTAAGAACTATGGCTTCAATCTGTGAACGTACTGATATTGAAGTAGCTCCTCGTTACTTAGCTCAGAAAGATTACAAGCACACTACTGAAGCTGTATGTATGGGTGCAGTTGAAATCGCTGAAAACCTCCACGCTCCATTAATCATTGTTGCTACTGAAGGTGGTAAGTCAGCTCGTGCAGTTCGTAAGTACTTCCCTACTGCAGACATCCTTGCTTTAACTACTAACGTTAAGACTGCTCGTCAATTATGTATCGTTCGTGGTGTAACTCCAATGGTAGTTGATAAGATTGAATCTACTGATCACTTCTTCCGTTTAGGTAAGGAATTAGCTGTTAAGTCTGGCCTTGCTAAGAAGGGTGACACCGTAGTTATGGTATCAGGTGCATTAGTTCCAAGTGGTACTACTAACACCTCTTCAGTACACGTATTATAATTTGTTATAAACAACTACAAAAAAAAAGACCGGCGAAATGTAGTGAACCCAATTTTTTGGACTAAATTTTAACTACATAAAACAACAGTTAAAGGATTGATTTCTGTAAGCTACAGGAGTTAATCCTTTTAATTTTGTTGTAATTCATTATGGGCGTGTGAAGAAAACTCTGTAAATTAGATATGGTTAAAAATGTCGTAAAAACTCCTGAGATATAATTTAACCT
>CALXYT010000094.1 GCA_944393045.1 uncultured Succinivibrionaceae bacterium
CAATAGATTTTAAATTTTTTGAGAATGCCTTATATCCCCATAGCTAAAGCTAAGGGCTTTACGGCTGGGTTTGGTAACAGAATATTGATTGCCTTATACCCTTATACATCGTCTTGTATATGCCACTAATTTCATCAAAGTAGTATTCACCTTTCTATACAGAAAGCATTATGGTATCTGAATCTTCAATAATTTTAGCCTGCGATTTATTGGTTAATTTGCTTTTACCAGTTGCTGTAGCAGGGGGGATATTATTCGATTCGAATATTTAAGATTATCTTAAAAGAAAATTACCCTGAAAAGCTTTGTCAGATGATGGGTAGGCGCGGTCAAAGTTTAAGAGCCCCATATTCATCAAAGACACAATAAGAATCCATGAATTTGTCTCGTTTTTTTAGGCTTTAAAATTCTCTAAGGTTCTTTATTCTTTTTATTTGTTCTGGTGTTTAAATTGTGAAGGCGTCATTGCGTACTTTTTAATAAACGCTCTTGTAAAGTATGAATGGTTATTAAAACCACAGGCGTTGGCTATATCAATAACTTTCATTTTGCCTTCTTTGAGCTGTTTTGCAGCCACCTCCAATCTGTAATTTACCAGAAACTCATTAAAACTCTGTTTGGTTACATCTTTAAAGATCTTCATGAAATGGCTCTCTGAAACATCACATAAATTTGCCATAAAGGCAATTGTAAGATGCTGATGAAAAGAGTTCTGTACTTTGTAAATAGCCTTCTTTACTTTGTCTACTTTGATGTGTTCGGTCAGAAGATCGCCTGAAACTTCGCCACTGCATTTAAAGACAGTGTGCATGATATGAATAAGATCAGAAATGATTAGTAACTCATCATTAGTATAACTCTCATATCTGCTTTCAAAGAGCTCCTGAACATAGGAACGAATTTGTTGATTCATCGCTGAGCTTTGAGGTATGTACGGATTTATCGTTCTGTCACCCTTTACAAAAGGGGCTATGTATTTGTTGTAAAGATATGAGGCTGCACCGTTTGACTTTAAAAACTCAAGATCAAAGACTATGTTGATGTAGTTTGCCTGTTCATTTTCATATTGAAACATAGCATGAGGCTGTTCTGGGAGAATAACTGCGATATCGCCCTTTTTCATATCAATCTTTTTACCATTAACTGTGACAGTAAGAGCTCCTTCAAACACATATATAAGCTCAAGTTCTTTATGCCAGTGCAGGGGATAGCTTGTAAAGTGTATCGGGATCCTTACATGATAAATAGCATAGGGAAAATCAACGGTTCCGTGATTAATGTTTTCATGTATGGATTTTTGTTCTTTCATCATATTAAGCTCAGGCGGATAAGTTTATCTTAAGTTTAGTATTAAACAATTTTTAATTATATGAAGTTTTTGATGTAAATAATAGGATTGTGTTAAAAAGTTGATAGTATTTTGAAAGAAAGAGGGAAAAATTAACTATATAATATTAATTATAGTAATTAAAGTTGGTGTAAAAATTTAAGGAGTAAGTGTATGCTATTAGAAGGAATAACTCATAAGTGTGCTTTTACAGATTGTTATGCTTTAAATGAAGATGAACTTGTTATTAATGTAAGAACAAATAAATCAATAAAAAAGGTAGTAATTGTACAGGATGATCCGTATATATTAGGCTGTTCAGGAACTGATCCCTGGTATGGTAAGCCACTTTATATGCATCTTGAGAAGGAACTGGCACATGAGTTTATCTGGTCAATTACCTTAAAACCAGAGTTTAAAAGAATTCAGTACTACTTTGAAATATATGATGACAATGAGCGCTGTTATCTGTTTGAGGACGGCATTCATGACAAGGCTTTTATGGACAAGCCAAACATTATCAGACATTTTTTTAAATTTGCCTGGATGAATCGTGCAGATATCTGTACACATCCTAAGTGGGTTGAGGATATCTTCTGGTACCAGATCTTCCCTGACAGATTCTGTAAGCTAGATTATAAAGGTGATAAGAAACTGACACCATGGGATGACTATAAGTCTCTTACTAGAGAGTCATTTTACGGTGGCAATATAAAAGGTGCGATGAGCAAACTTGAGTACCTTGCAAAGCTTGGTATTACAGGCATCTACTTCAACCCTTTATTTACTTCAACTAAAAATCACAAATATAACATTTCTGATTATGAGCATATCGATCCTGACTTTGGTGATAATGAGCAGTTTAAAAAATTAGTAGAAAAAGCTCATTCTCTGGGAATTAAAGTTATGCTTGATGCTGTATTTAATCACAGCGGCAGAGATTTTTTTGCCTGGCAGGATGTGATTAAACACGGTAAAAACTCAAAGTATTACAACTGGTATTTTGTAAAGAAAGATCATTTTGATTTCGATGGAAATACCAAAGATGGCAGATACTACTCTTTTGCCTTTGAAGATGAGATGCCAAAACTTGATACTTCAAATCCAGAGGTTATGGAGTACTTTACAAAAGTATGTAAAGACTGGATTGAGATGTGGAATATTGACGGTATCAGATTTGATGTGGGAAATGAAATATCACATGCTTTTATTAAAAAACTCAACCGTGAATTAAAAGCAGTAAAACCTGATCTGTTCTTATTAGGCGAGATTTGGATGGACTCAACACCGTACCTGTTAGGGGATGAGTACGATTCTGTAATGAACTATCCTTTCATGCAGTCGTTGAGTAACTTTTTTGTTGATGAGTCATTAACCTCTGACGATTTCATGTTCATGATGAATTACTGTTATTCACTCTATATGAAGCAGGTAAATCAGGTAATCTTTAATTTCTTAGACAGTCATGATGTTGATAGAGTCGTCACCCGTTGCGGAAATTTTGACAAGATGATTCAGCAGCTCTCTGTATTGGTTACCATGCCTGGTTCTCCTTGTATCTACTATGGTACTGAGATTGCCTTAGAAGGAAAGAATGATCCTGATAACAGAAGACCTATGCCATGGGATGATATTGAGAAGAACTGTTATGACAGAACCATCAGTATAGTAAAGAGTCTGATTGCACTGCGTAAAGAGCATAAAGCCTGCGCAAGTCAGTCAATTGAATGGGTATCTGGTGAAGGCAGATTCGTAAAGTACGAAAAGCATGCGTCTGATGAAACTATAAAAGTATACATAAACGCTGGCAATTCGCCTTTAGATGTCACCCTAAAAAATGAAGAAATATTATTTAATCACCTTTATGATAATTCATGTCTTCAAAATGGAGGCGTGATCATAACCAGGCTCTTGTAAATGAGGTATATAGGTATTAGAGAGACTGTACCTTAGTTTACACATTTGGGCAATTTCACTAAGTTGGAGTTGCCTTTTTTAATTTGTAAAAAAGATAGCGTACTAGAAAGTCCGCTATACATAATTACTTAGTCATTAATAAGAATACTATTCTTCATTGAATGAGCTAAGAACATCCCATAAGGTTGCGTCAGGATTCTGTCCGCAGAACTCACCTAACTTGGTGCCTAATTGTTCTACATACTCATCATTCATAGTGGTTTTACTGTTGATTATTGCGAAGAAGATCGTTCATAATTGTGGCAAGAAGATCTTTTTAGGGCACAGATATTATCCTTTAAAGTTCTCAGAATAATGAAATAAAATCAGACAGTTAGAATAATTTTAAAAACTGTTTTCATAAGTCAGATTGTGTAACAATAAAGTTTTACGTTTTATATAATGTTGCATATGACTTTTATTGTGATCATGTGAAAAAAATTTCCAGGTATCTATTTAAAAATTGCTTTTACTCATATAAAGTTACATAGAACGAATACAGAGTATGAACAAAAATAGACTTAACGATACTTGTAAGGAGGATAGTATGGAACAACTGAATGCCAAAGATTTACAGTCATCCTTGTGGGCTGCTGCTGATGAAATGCGCGCTAAGATGACTGCTGATGTTTATAAAGACTACTTATTAGGTTTAATCTTTTATAAGAGTTTATCAGACAAGACTTTATATAAGGTGGTTGACCTTTTAGAAGACAGAGTCCCTGAATCTGTTGAAGAAGCTCAGTCAATTTATGAGAATGCACAAGGTTCTGAAGACTGGGATGATCTTGTAGAAGAATTAAGTAGAGACTTTGGCTGCTGTATCCTCCCACAATTTACTTTTACAGCATTCTACAATCAGATTAACGATGACAGTTTCTTATTAGAGAACTTGCATCAGGCATTTAGAGATGTTGAAGTATCACAGGGTAAGACTTATGAGAACCTTTTTGAAGGTTTTGATATCAATTCAAAAGATCTAGGTAAAACACCACAGGACAGAAACCTTTTAATTTCATCAGTGATTAAAGCTCTGGCCCATATTGATTTTAATAAATATGGTGAAGATGCTTTAGGTGGTGCTTATGAATATTTAATTGGTCAGTTTGCATCTGAATCAGGCAAGAAAGCAGGTGAGTTTTATACCCCACAGCAGGTATCTCAGTTAATTGCCAGGATTGTAACAAGTGGCAAAGAAAACAAAGAAGCTTTTTCAGTATTTGATCCATGTTGTGGATCAGGCTCTTTACTGCTACAGGTTAAAAACTACATTTCAGCAACACAGTCAAAGCATATTTATTATCATGGACAGGAAATTGTAAATCAGACCTACAACTTAGCAAGAATGAACATGATGCTGCATAAAGTATCTGCTCATTATCAAAGATTAAATAACGGAGACTCTCTGTCAGCTGACTGGCCTACTGATGAACCTACAAACTTTGATGCTGTGGTTATGAATCCACCTTATTCATTAAAGTGGTCTGCTAATGAGAACTTCATTACCGATCCTCGTTTTGCTCAGTATGAAAAACTAGCTCCAAAGTCAGCAGCAGATTATGCTTTCTTGTTGCATGGTTTCTACCATTTAAAGACAGACGGTACTATGGGTATTGTGCTACCTCATGGTGTGCTGTTCAGAGGTAACGCAGAAGGTGTAATCAGAAAACACCTTTTAGAGTCAGGTTCTGTTTATGCTGTAATAGGATTACCGGCAAACATCTTCTTTAACACCTCTATCCCTACTTGTGTAGTTATCTTAAAGAAGAACAACACCAATAGAGATGTTCTCTTTATTGATGCCTCAAAAGACTTCGTAAAGGAAAAAGCTCGTAACAAGTTATCAGCAGAGAATATCGAGAAGATATTTAATGCCTATAAAGAGCGTAAAGATATCGAAAAATACAGTCATTTAGCTACATTTGAAGAAATCAAAGAAAACGACTTTAACCTCAATATTCCAAGATACGTTGATACTTTTGAGGAAGAAGATCCTATAGATCTTGATGAGGTGTTCAACGAGTACCAGAACTGCTGTAAAGAAGAATCTGATCTTAACCAGACCTTAAACGGCTACTTTAAAGAGTTAGGCCTTAATATTAAGCTGGGGGTATAACTAATGAAAGAAGATAAGAAAGTACCTAAATTAAGGTTTCCTGAATTTACTGACGCTTGGGAACAGCGTAAGCTAGAATCCTTACAAAAGCTGAAGAAAGGCCTGTTACAACAGATGTTCATTTAGTGAGTTTTGTACAAGATGGCAAGCATAATTCTCTACCACGGATCTATTAGTGAACACATCGTGCCTACCTATGGTTTAGGGGATGATAAGCATGACTATGGTAGAGGTTTTTATTTAACCGAAGATCAAGAATTAGCTAAAGAGTGGTCTGTATCAAGGCCAGATTATAATCAAGGCTGGGTTCATAAGTATGAGCTACGTACTGATGATTTAAAGGTTCTTGATTTTACTTCACTTGGCATCTTGTCATGGTTAGCAGAACTAATGAAACATCGAGATGCTGATGGTTCACGAAGATATAAGGTGTTATCTTCAAAGTTCATAGATAAGTATGGAGTTGATACTACAGCTTATGATGTCATAAAAGGATGGAGAGCTGATGCCTCATACTTTTATATTGCAAAAGAGTTTGTAAGAGATAATATCGATATTGATATCTTAAAAGAGCTATTGAGTTTAGGTGGTTTAGGAATTCAGATCTGTCTTAAATCAGAGAAAGCTTTTTCAAATGTTAAAGAAATTGAGTCGGGACTTATATCTGTTGATTATGCTACCTTTAATGCAAAGTATAATGACAGAGATTCTAATGCAAGAGAGAACATGAGAAAACTAATAAACTCTGAAGCTAATTCAGTAACTAAAGTTTTCAGCTCTCTTCTTTAAATAAGGAAACATCATCATGCCAGCATATTCAGAAGCTTACCTTGATGAAGTTGTAGAAACGCAAGGTCAGTTGTTTGACTATATAGCTTACAAGTATCCTGATATGGATACCAAAGAGTTTATTGAAAGCTATATGAACAGCAAAACTCGCCATTATATCGATGTTTCTCAAGCATATGTAAGTACTAAAGATTACCTTGAGCTCTTTGAATATTTCTGTAAAGTTGATAAGTATCAGTTAAAGAAGGGAGGATCGTTGGAAGGGTTTATGCCTGATTGGATTGGTCGCTTTTACGCTTACTATCAATGGTTTTATGATCTCCCAAGCTCTGAAGTACTAAAAAAAGTTCCATTAGAATTTTTAATTAAAGCTTACCCTGGATTGCATGATCTTGATTTAGAACTTGCAGTAAAAAAAGTAGGTATCCCTTCATGAAGTTAATTTGTTTTGATAGTCCAAATGGAGCTTATGGTTATTTAAGTAATCGTTATTCATCTACATTTTCTATAGGAGAGGATGAGTTTTTTGTGTAGAACAATTCATGATGTACACAAAAGCACTTACCTTTAATGATGACGACATTGCAGAACAAATTTTAGATTCTGAAGATCCTGATGAAATCAATGAACCTGAAAGACAAGTTTCAGATTATGATGATGTAATTTGGAACGGTCTAAGACAGGCTGTGGTTTATGAAGGGTTGAGGGCAAAGTTTGAGCAAGATGATGAATTATGCTCCCGTTTATTATCAACAGATGATGCTCTCCTGGAAGAATGTACAGTAAAAGAATATATCCGTGGTATTGGATTATCCATACTCGATGCTAATAGAAGAGATCTTGATTGTTGGAAAGATCAAAATTTTTTAGGTATTACTCTGATGAGGGGAAGAGAGATCTTAAGGCAAGAGCTTGATATGGATGACAGATGCCATAGAAATGGTATGGCAAAAAAGATTGTATTTGATTATTTGAGAAAATAGGTTTTAGCAGTGAGGCTTAAAAATGGTTGAAAAAGAAGCTATTTTAGAAGACAAGCTTATCCAGGAACTTGCATCAGGCGATTCTCAGTGGACATATAGACCTGATTTAAAAACTGAAGATGATCTCTGGAACAATATCAGAGAAAAACTCAATAATATGAATATTAAAAAATTGGATGGTCATCCAATTACTGATTCAGAAATGGATCAGATAAAATCCTTTATCAAGGAAAAAGCTGAGACCACCTACAAAGCAACTGTATGGCTGTCAGGTGAAAGAGGATTAGCTCAAATACCTCTTTCTAGAGAAGATGCTTCATTAGGTCAAATTCATCTTGATGCTATCAGTAATCGTGATATCGCAGGTGGTCAATCAACCTATGAAATTATAAATCAATACCAAAGCAGAAAACAGAATGACTCAGAAAGAGATAGACGTTTTGATGTTACTTTGTTAATCAATGGTTTCCCTATGATCCATATTGAGCTCAAAAATCAGAGTCATCCCTATAAAGAAGCTTTCAACCAGATCAAAAAGTATTTAATTCAAGGTAAGTTCAGAGGATTATTTGGACTTGTACAGATGTTTGTAGTTACAAACGGCGTTGATACAAAATATATTGCAGCAAACGATGATCCTGACAAGTTAAATGAAAAATTCTTAAGTAACTGGGTTGATAAGAACAATAAACCTGTAAGAGATTATTTAAAATTTGCTCATGCAGCTTTGAATATTCCACACGCTCACTTAATGGTAGGCAAGTACAGTGTTATTGATGAAAAAGCTAAAAAGTTGCTGTTATTAAGACCTTATCAAATCCATGCCATTGAAGCTGTAAAAAACGCATCAAAAAGAAAAGAATCAGGTTATGTATGGCATACTACAGGCTCTGGTAAGACCATTACTTCATTCCATGTGACCAGAAACCTGTTAGAAATTCCAACAATAGATAAATCAGTCTTTTTAATAGACAGAAAAGATCTAGATCAGCAGACCTCGGCTAGTTTTGCTTCATATGCGAAGGTTACAGGTGATGATATTGGAGAAACAGCTAACACCTATCAGTTAGAACAGCGATTAAAGAGTAAAGATCGTTGCATTATTATTGCTACACGACAGAAGCTGGACTGCTTACTTAATAAGTGCAAGAGCGCATTGGAAGCTAATGACGTTTCTAATCGTTACTTTAAGATTGCTAAAGAAATTCAATCTAAACAGGTAGCTTTTGTTGTCGACGAGTGTCATAGAGCGGTGAGTGGTCAGGCAAAGATAGAGATTGATAAGTTCTTTAATACTTCTGCTAAAAAAGCTCTTTGGTATGGTTTTACCAAACCCAGCCGTAAAGCCCCTAGCTTTAGCTATGGGGATATAAGGCATTCTCAAAAAATTTAAAATCTAT
>CALXYT010000095.1 GCA_944393045.1 uncultured Succinivibrionaceae bacterium
AGTCTTACCATGGTCAACGTGGCCGATTGTACCTACGTTTACGTGTGTTTTTGTACGTTCAAACTTTTCCTTTGACACGATTTTATTCCTTTACAAAAAATTATTTAAGACCGTCCATTAGTTAATAGACGGCAAGAAAATTACTTACTCTGACGAGCTTCAATTACTGCATCAGCAATAGCCTTTGGAGTTTCAGCGTAACGACCAAATTCCATTACATATGATGCACGACCCTGAGTCTGTGAACGAAGGTCAGTAGCATAACCAAACATTTCAGCTAATGGTACCATTGCATTGATAATCTTACCAGAAGGACCATCTTCCATGCCTTCTACGATACCACGACGACGGTTTAAGTCACCGATTACATCACCCATGTAATCTTCAGGAGTTTCAACTTCAACCTTCATTAAAGGTTCAAGAAGTACTGGGTTAGCTTTCATGAAGCCTGACTTGAATGCCATAGAACCAGCAATCTTAAATGCCATTTCTGATGAGTCAACTTCATGGTAAGAACCATCAAATACAGTTACCTTAACGTCAACTACTGGATAACCAGCTAATACACCGTTAGCAATCTGTTCTTGGACGCCCTTATCAACTGCAGGAATGTATTCCTTAGGAATAACACCACCAACGATTTCGTTAATAAATTCGTACCCCTTACCAGCTTCCTGAGGTTCGATACGAAGCCAACAATGACCGTACTGACCACGACCACCAGACTGACGAACGAACTTACCTTCAACCTCAGTAGATGAGCGAATTGTTTCACGATAAGCTACTTGTGGCTTACCTACATTAGCTTCAACCTTAAATTCACGACGTAAGCGGTCAACAATGATATCTAAGTGAAGTTCACCCATACCAGAAATAATAGTCTGACCTGATTCTTCATCGGTATGAACCTGGAATGAAGGATCTTCCTGTGCTAGACGAGCTAAAGCAAGACCCATCTTTTCCTGGTCGGCCTTAGTCTTTGGTTCAACAGCAACAGAAATAACTGGTTCTGGGAATTCCATACGTTCAAGAACAATTGGCGCATTTTCGTCACAAAGGGTATCACCTGTAGTAACATCCTTTAAGCCGATAGCAGCTGCGATATCACCAGCACAAACTTCTTTAATTTCGTTACGTGCATTAGCGTGCATTTGTACGATACGGCCAAATCTTTCGCGCTTGCCCTTAACTGCGTTAAGAACAAAGTCACCTGAGTTGATAACACCAGAGTAACAACGGAAGAATGTTAAATTACCTACGAATGGGTCAGTAGCAATCTTGAATGCTAAAGCTGCGAATGGTTCCTTATCACTAGCATGACGTTCTGCAACTTCACCATTAGGTAATTCACCCTTAATAGCAGGGATATCAGCAGGTGAAGGTAAGAAGTAAACAACAGCATCAAGCATAGCCTGAACACCCTTGTTCTTAAATGCAGAACCGCAAGTTACAGGAACAATTTCACAGTTAATTGTACGCTTACGAAGACCAGCAATGATTTCATCTTCAGTTAATTCTTCACCTGAGAAGAACTTGTCAAGCATAGCTTCATCAGCTTCTGCTGCTGCTTCAACTAACTTAGCACGATATTCTTCTACCTGATCAACCATATCAGCAGGAATATCAACATATTCAAACTTAGTCCCCTGTGATTCAGGATCCCAGTCGATAGCCTTACGCTTAATAAGGTCAACAACACCAACGAAGTTGTCTTCTGAACCAATTGGTAACTGAAGCGGAATTGGGTTACCCTTTAAACGAGTCTTAATCTGTTCAACTGCACGTAAGAAATTTGCACCAGTACGGTCCATCTTATTGATAAATGCAATACGTGGAACATGGTACTTGTTAGCTTGACGCCATACAGTTTCTGACTGAGGCTGCACACCACCTACAGCACAGTAAACCATTACTGCACCGTCAAGAACACGCATAGAACGTTCTACTTCGATAGTAAAGTCTACGTGCCCCGGGGTGTCAATGATATTTAAACGATGAGGCTTGAAATTACCAGCCATACCTCTCCAGAAACAGGTGGTAGCAGCAGAAGTAATGGTAATACCACGTTCTTGCTCTTGAGCCATCCAGTCCATGGTTGCAGCACCATCGTGTACTTCACCAAGCTTGTGATTTACACCTGTGTAAAACAAAATACGTTCAGTAGTTGTTGTCTTACCAGCATCAATATGAGCAGAAATACCGATGTTGCGGTAAAGCTCTATAGGAGTTTGACGAGCCAAAATTATATCTCCTTTTGTGTAGAAACAGGTTTCTAACAATTGTTTTTAGGGCTACCAAAGATAGCCCCGGTTTTATACTACCAACGGTAGTGAGAAAAAGCCTTATTAGCTTCAGCCATACGATGAACGTCTTCACGCTTCTTAACAGCATTGCCTTTGTTTTCAGCAGCGTCTAAAAGCTCACCTGCTAAGCGTTGAGCCATGGACTTTTCACCACGGGAGCGAGCGGCTTCTACTAACCAACGCATTGCTAAAGCATTACGACGAACTGGACGTACTTCTACAGGAACCTGGTAAGTAGAACCACCAACACGGCGGGACTTAACTTCCACAGTAGGACGAATATGGTCTAAAGCTTCTTCGAAAATAGCTAAATGATCTTTACCGCTCTTTTCAGCGATAATATCTAACGCACCGTAAACGATGCTTTCTGAAACTGACTTCTTGCCATCAACCATTACAACATTGATGAACTTAGCCAACAATTCTGAACCAAACTTTGGATCAGGTAAAATTCTACGCTGTCCAACGACACGACGTCTTGGCATTTTAAAATCCTCGTATATATTTCAGGGAGTACCCAAAACTAAAAATAAACAAAACTAAAATGGTTTGGCCTTACTTAACGGAGGATTCCATTAAGCCTTAGGCTTCTTAACACCGTACTTAGAACGTGACTGATGACGATCTTTAACACCAGCACAGTCTAAAGCACCACGAACAGTGTGGTAACGAACACCTGGTAAGTCCTTAACACGACCACCACGGATTAATACAACACTGTGTTCCTGAAGGTTGTGACCTTCACCACCAATGTATGAAGAAACTTCAAAACCATTAGTTAAACGTACACGGCAAACCTTACGCATTGCTGAGTTAGGCTTCTTAGGTGTAGTAGTATACACACGAGTACATACACCACGCTTCTGTGGGCAAGCTTCTAAAGCAGGAACTTTATTTTTAACAACTTGCTTCACACGAGGCTTACGTACCAACTGATTGATTGTAGCCATTTATGCTCCCAAATAAGAAATAAAGTCTAAAAAAGACAAAAAAACTAACACAAGATATTGTGTTACAAAAAATAAATTTATCACTCTAAAGCCTAGCAGATCTTTATGTTTTTACGTGACAAATTTATATTCGTGGCATTATAAAAGAAAATTTACAAAAAAACAATAATGAACACAAAGTAAGCAAAAGATTTTAAGTAAATTTTAAGGATTAAATGATAATTTTACAAAGAAAAGTAAATTAATCAGAAAATTATGCGTAAGTTAGGATAATTTTAAACAACGTTTTGAAACTGCTAACGCATTAGAAAATTGCTCAGCAGAAAGAACTAACCAATCATGAGCATAATCTGCAAGTTTTACTTCATAGCGATATAAATCATGTTCATTAAGATATATTAAATTTATATCATAAAGCTTTAAAAGCTTAATATATTTTAAAATATCTTTCTCATATTTATTTTGTTGTTTGTAGGCATTAGACGCTAATAACACCCCCTCATCTTCCAAAAATAACGCAACTTCCATATCAAAACTAGATAACGCTAAAAGTAAATCAATTGACTCTCTAATCTTAGAATCATTAATTTTGTCAATTACTACAGCAATCATAGAAAACACTCCTAATAACAATAAGAATTATTAGCATCGATTAAAAGTGTTGCTAAATAACTTAAGGAACTTTTTTCAAAAATTTCACTAGCTGTAGATTGATCAACCCCTCTTCTTAAACCTGCGCTCTGACAATAATAGATTTTTACCCCCTTATCAGCAAGCTCCATAAACATCTTCAAAGGATTATGTTCATCCTGTGGGGGATTAATACCTTTTAGAGCATTATACACACCATCACCATATAAAAATATAGAGACCCGAGATCCATTCTCAAGACACGCAAAAGCCTTATTCAATCCTTCAAAAGTGCTTGGGTTACCATAGGGTAAAGTAGTTATTACGATAACAGTGTGCATAATATTTTAAACAAAAACTAAATCTTAAAATTAATCTTTATATGCAACTAATTCAACTTCACATAAAACACCTTTAGGTAATCTTGCAACCTCAACACAAGATCGAGCAGGTGCTGGCGATGTAAAATACTCAGCATATACTTCATTAAATGCTGTGAAATCATTGATATTCTTTAAGAAACAAGTAGTTTTTACAACATTCTTAGTTGTTAAACCAGCTTCATTAAGTACTGCAACTAAATTATCTAACACTCTTTTAGCTTGAACTTTAATGTCACCTACAACTATAGTATTAGTAGCAGGATCTAGTGGGATTTGACCTGAGGTAAATAAAAAATTACCAACTTTAACTGCCTGAACATATGGACCAATTGCCTTTGGTGCGTTTTCACTAGAAATAATTTCTTTAGACATATAGATTCTCCATTGTTTTTGTTGATTATAGTTTTAGTAAAATATTATTTCAAGCAAATAGCACGGAGTCTTTATAAAAAAGAAAGGAGAGCATTGCGCTCTCCATCTTCGGTTTTAGAAGTAAAATATTACTTTAATTCAACCTTAGCACCAGCAGCTTCTAATTCCTTCTTAAGGGCTTCAGCTTCGTCCTTGTTCATTGCTTCCTTAATAGTAGCTGGAGCACCTTCAACTAAGTCCTTAGCTTCCTTAAGACCTAAACCAGTTGCACCACGAACTGCTTTAATAACAGCAATCTTGTTGGCACCAACGTCAGCTAAAACAACGTCGAATTCAGTCTTTTCTTCAACTGCAGCAGCACCAGCAGCAGGACCTGCAACAACAGCAGCAGCTGCTGAAACACCAAACTTTTCTTCCATTGCCTTAACAAGGTCAACAACTTCCATTACAGACATTTCTGCAATAGCGTTTAAAATTTCTTCTTTAGTCATGACAAAAATTCCTAAAATAAATTTGCAAAAAATCGTTAAATAAAATTAAGCAGCTTCTAACTTTTCGCCTAAAGCAGCCAAAGTACGAACTAACTTGCCAGCTGCAGCTTCCTTCATGGTTGCCATTAAGTGAGCAATAGCTTCTTCGTAAGTTGGTAATGATGCAAGACGATCAATGTCATTTGCTGGTATAAATTGCCCTTCGAAAGCAGCACCTTTAATTTCGAACTTATTATTAGTCTTAGCGAACTCTTTGAACAAACGTGCAGCAGCACCTGGATGTTCCATTGAGAAAGCAACTAATGTAGGTCCAGTAAAGGTTTCTTTTAAGCATTCAAACTCTGTACCTTCAACTGCACGAGTTAAAAGTGTATTGCGAACAACACGAGCCTGTACATTGTTATCACGACATAACTTACGTAAGGCAGTCATGCTAACAGCGTCAGTACCACGTGCATCAGCAACTACAGCAGATTGAGCTTGCTTGGCAACTTCAGCGACTTGAGCAACAATTGTCTTTTTGTCTTCAATTAATAATGCCATTTAGCAATACCTCTGGAAAACCTGATACAAGTATCAGAACTCACTCCTTTCGGAGCACCTTGAAACGTTATCCAGAAGAAAGATTTCTTTCGTTCTAGTTCGTTTCCGTCTACGCAGGAAATTAAGGTTACCCACCTGCGGTCTTGGACGGGAGCATAGTCCCGAACAATGGGGGAAAGTCCCCCAAAAAACTTAATTAGTCGGTTAAAGCAGCTTTATCCAAATTAACGCCAGCACCCATGGTAGAAGAAATACATACCTTAGTGATGTACTGACCCTTAGAGCTAGCAGGCTTAGCCTTCCTAATTGCTGCAAGTAAAGCATTTAAGTTTTGAGCTAACTGTTCAGCAGTGAAGCTTGACTTACCGATTGAAGCTTGGATATTACCTTGCTTATCATTACGATAGCGTACTTGACCAGCCTTAGCGTTCTTAACAGCTTCTGCAACATTAGGAGTTACAGTACCAACCTTAGGATTTGGCATTAAACCACGTGGACCGAGAATTTGACCTAATTGACCTACAACACGCATTGCGTCTGGAGATGCAATTACAACATCAAAATCCATTTGACCCTTCTTAACTGCTTCTGCCAAATCTTCCATACCTACATATTCAGCACCTGCTGCCTTAGCTTCTTCAGCCTTAGCGCCCTGAGTAAATACTGCAACACGTACAGTCTTACCAGTGCCATTAGGAAGTACTACTGATCCACGAATAGTCTGGTCTGACTTACGCGGATCGATACCTAAATGAATACAAACATCGATTGATTCATCGAATTTACAAATTGCGAACTTCTTAATAAGTTCAAGACCTTCTATTGGAGAGTATTCTTTTGACTTATCAACGGCTTCACGAATCGCCTTCATACGCTTAGATAACTTTGCCATCTGTTAGTCCTCCACCTGAATACCCATTGAACGTGCTGTACCAGCAATTGATCTTGCAGAAGCTTCGGCGTCCGCACCAGTCATATCACCTTCTTTCTTAGCAACGATATCAAGAATTTGAGCGTGAGTAATCTTACCTGCAACTTCTTTTCCTGGCTTATGAGAAGCAGACTCTAAACCTAGGGTTTTCTTAATTAAGAATGATGCTGGAGGAGTCTTAAGAACAAATGTAAAAGACTTATCTGAATATACAGTAATAATTACTGGAACTGGAGAACCCTTCTCCATTTTATCTGTACGAGCATTGAACGCCTTACAGAATTCCATAATATTAACACCTTGTTGACCTAATGCAGGACCAACTGGTGGAGCTGGGTTTGCCATACCAGCTTTAACTTGAAGCTTTACGTAAGCTTGAACTTTCTTAGCCATTTTCAATCCTTAATGGGTTTAACGTGTTACCACTTCCCAAAATTAAAAAAAAGAATTTGCGATATTGTATTCATTTTTCACAAGTTGTCAACCATTTTTTACAAAATCTCATTGAACAATTTTTGTAAAAAACAAATTTCACTAATACAATACTGCTACTAGTTTTTTAGTTTAAAAAAACAGATAATAAAAGAGGCAATCTACATTAGACTGCCTGCACTTCCTTGCAATTGAACATTTATTAAGTAATCTTATTGTTACTTTTCTTTTTCAACCTGACTAAACTCTAGTTCAACAGGAGTTGCTCTACCAAATATTGCTATTGATACAGTAATTCTACTCTTTTCGTAATCAACAGCCTCAACGGTACCACTAAAATCTTTAAAAGCACCATCACAAGCACGTACAACTTCGCCAACTTCAAAAATAGTCTTTGGTCTTGGAGAATCTTCAGTTTCACGTAGACGGCTTAAAATACGAGAGGCTTCAGCATCTGATATTGGCATTGGCTTATCAACTGAGCCACCAACAAACCCTAAAACCCTATCAACATGTCTTACAAGCAACCAAGACTTTTCATTCATAATCATATGAATAAAAACATACCCAGGAAAGAACTTACGTTCCGACTCTTTCTTCTTTCCGTCTTTAAATTCTTTTACTTTTTCTTTTGGTACAAGAACTTCCCCAAAGTAATCTTGCATATTCTGAAGTTCGATCTGTTCGTTTAAGCTTTCAGCTACACGTTGTTCAAAACCAGAAAAAACTTGGATTACATACCATCTCATTTTTCCTTTATTTGAATGTGCTTCATTGGTCATAATAAATCCTTAAAGAGTGGTAATAAAACGAATACCGTATAAGAAAATAGAATCAAAAATCCAAAGCATTAACGCTACAACACAAGTAACAACGCCTACCATAATAGTAGTTGTTCTTGCCTCAGTACCAGTTGGCCAAACAACTCGTCTAACTTCTACATAAGATTCTTTAGTAAAATTAAGAACCTTCTTTCCAGATGTAGTAAACATTGCAACTACAACTGCTACTACGATTACTAAAACAATACCTACACCTTTAAGTAAGGCATAAAGACTATTAGCATCAAAGAAATCACCGTAAAATTTATTTAATAAGTAATTTCCAGCGACAGCAGAACCTAATAAGATAAAAACAACTAACCATAAAAATGTATCTAAAAACTTAGAATTTTCATCTGGTTGCTTAGTATCAATTGTAGCGGTCTTTTGATTGTTGTCCACTTTGTTGGTTGGGACATTCTTATTTTGAACAGCCATTAAATTTCCTTAAAAAAACTCATAGTCTATACGATCATGAAACCCTGCTATTAGCAGGGGTTTCGTATTGGCAGGGGCGGTAAGACTCGAACTCACAACCGTCGGTTTTGGAGACCGCTGTTCTACCATTAGAACTACGCCCCTATAAGTGAGGTAGAAGTTACCTCCTACCTCTGTGTTACAGATTATTCAATAACCTTAGCTACAACACCAGCACCTACAGTACGGCCACCTTCACGAATTGCGAAACGTAAACCCTGT
>CALXYT010000096.1 GCA_944393045.1 uncultured Succinivibrionaceae bacterium
GCAAACTCATCTCTTAAAATTCTGCTACTTCTGCCTTTTGCTGTTTTTATAAATTTCATCACTCCAAAAATAGGATCTAGTATCACTACGAGATTAATACGAACTTAAACTGTAGTAAAAATGTGTGCAAAACCTTGATTTATAAGAATTTGCAAAAATAGACTGTGATCAGTTACCACAAATATAGAGTGCTATTCTCTAACAGCCGTGATAATTATTTACCACGGCTTAATTATGCAACCTAATACTCTACATATAATTGCAAGGTGAAAGATAATTTGAAGATGCATAGAGTGAGTGGAGCTTATGCATCTAACATAACGTTTAATCTATCACCTTAATTTAAAAGTTGCTCCATAATATCTGCATAGGCCTTAGGAAGTGCATACTTTAGTAATTTATCAGATACTGATACAACTCCAACTGGAATTTGTACATTACTTTTATTCCACATTGCAGGATAAACGACAATTTCACAGACTCGTGTACCCGTATCAATAAAATGTCTATGACCGTCTGTTTTTACTGAGAACTCAAGATCAAAATGTTTTAATGGCTCAATCAATCTATCTTGCTCCTCGTACGATAAAGAAGGAGGTAAAGTTGAATACTGACACCAATTAAGTAAATCTAGAGCTGCAAACCTATCTAAGTGTACATGTACTCGTTGATTCCAAAAATGCATCAAACATTCATGACAAGCGCTATCACACGATTTAGGACAATTACTTAGTATTCTTCTAGTTTCTTCCATTAACTCTTCTGAGCGATCTGCTAATGCAGCACAATAACCAGCACCACTTGACAAGCTATCGAACAAAAAAACATCAACAAAAGCTTTGTGGTTATCATCGTTGTATCGCAACCGATAACCACTTTTAATTTCATTGAACTCTATGTCCAAAAGTCTTCCACCAGCAAGCGTCATTGCCTCAGCAAGCGTTTGTCCTGCTCGTCTAATCCATATTCCTTTCACATCAATGTCATTATAATTTAACTCTATCTCATACAATACCATATCTGTGCGGAATTGATTCCCTATATATGTATTAACTGTTTGTTGATGAGAACACCAGTGTTTGTTAAATGGATGTATATATGGAGAATGTATCGCTTTTTTTTCAAATTTAGAAATATCATTACCGGGAATAGCAGCACCACAATCTTTACATACCGTAAAGCCTGATCCCTTTGGACCTCTGTTCAAAATAATTAATGGATCATCTGATCTCTTGGAGTACCTTAGATTTTTAAACGTTGCAACGTGTATCATTTCGTCTTCATTTGGAGTTATTGCATAACTTGGATTCTCTACAAATGAAATTTCTCCGTCATCAGAATCATCTGTATATTTTTTCCCGTCTACAGGAGCAAATCCCCACGGCTTTAAAAGATTTTTTTCTATTATCTTATTGTTTCCGCAAAATGGGCACTTTTCTGTATAATTGAACCCCATCCAACCACAAGCTGGATCAGCACAGCAGTATAAAACCAGGTAATAATCTTTGCTATCGAAATATGATCTCGCTGGATGCTCTTGCTCGCCAGCTCTGAACTTTGAGTGAAAACTATAGATGCCTCCTGATTTATAGGTATCTTTATTAATAACAATCATTCTACCCGGAGCATACTCACTGATAGCCATATCTAAAGATCTTTCTGGTTTCTGCTCTATCTTTTCACCGTTCTCATCCTCTACGTAAAAACCTACAACATCTTTTGGGAATGAATAAGTCGGAAAAATGCCAGACTCAAGTAAGACATCTAATACACTCTTAGCAGTTTTATCATCTTCTCTGTAATTTTCTGGAAAATCTACTACTTTCTTTGAAAGTTTACTCATTTCTGATATAAGTTGTGCCTTATACTGTTCAAAATCAAAATTTATACCATTAGGCACAAGCGAGAACATATCAAAATCATCAGTTTTCTTTTTCTGTACAAAAGATTTAAATTTTTCATATTTGTTTGAAAAGAAATCATCAATTTTTTCGTTATCTGCCCCCTCTCCATGGCTATCAAAAAAATCAGTTACAATCATTACATTGAAATGTCTTGATACTAATTTTAAATTATTTACATCAATCCAAGGAATTCTAGGTTCCCCAGAAATTATCTTCACAGGATTGTGAAAATAATAGCTATCGTGTGGACGATTGTCGGCGAAAGTAACGATGGTTGAAATGGCCGCACTCTTACGTCCTGCTCGCCCAGCTCGTTGCTGGTAATTTTCTCTCATTGGAGGGATATTTCTGAGCCCAACAGCAGTTAATGAACCTATATCAATACCAACTTCCATTGTAGTTGTACAACTAAGAATATCGACAGGTCTATCATTATTTACATGTACATTTTGAAAGCGCATTTCAAAATCTTCTGTGGTAGACCATGTATTATCTCTTTGATCTTTGTGGGACAACTGTGCAGTATGTTCCTCAGTATTAATTCTTGTCATAAGAGCCTGAGGATCGCCATCAATAGCTCGAAGAACAGGACTTCTCCAAAAATTAATGCCTTTGAAATCATTCCCGTGCATCAGTTTTGGAGTTCCCTTTCCGCAATGAGCACACTTTCCCCAAACAGTGAAAGGGAAAATACCACTACATCTAGGACATTTGTACCAATCATGTTCAACACCAAAATGAAGTGATATTTTACCCATATTCAAATAATAATTGGATGAATTTGTTCCTTTATCAAGAAAAATAGATAACTGTTCTGCAATTACTTTAATATTTGTATCCGAGTAGCCATGATCAACTAAAAATCCTTTTATTCTTGGTGGTAATTTATTTTTGTCTTCTACACCAAGCCTTTGACTGTATGCTGTAATTTTGCGCCGAATACTATCAGAAATATCTGAGCCAACGGCATATTCTGACGTCATAATTTCCATAGCCCAAGCAGCAAATAGAATCTTGAATTCTTCTATTGACATATTAACATCGTTATCTTCAAAAGCTTGTTCTATGTCTTCTTCAAAATCTTCATCATCATCACAATTACAAGGTTCAATCCAACATAACCCCGCATCGGTTAGAGAACGGAAATTGCTACAAAGTTGACGTAAAAGATGTTCATTATATTGTTCTGGCTTAGATGAAAAATATTTCTTACTCAATACATGATATTTTAGTAAACCATGTTTCTTTTTATAATTATCCGCAAGTATTTCAAGATCTTTTATAAGCTTATCTTCATTATTCCCGTAGAAAAATCTAAGTTTATTCTTATAAGCTACTTTCAAAAAGAAAACATACAAAAGACTTAGTAAAGGACTCTTACCATTTTCTTCCGCCCATTCTTGTAATTCCTTAGCTGCCACCGTTAAAGCTTTTTTCATCGCATCTTCATCTGCCGCTTTAGTCAAATCGCGTGCTAATACAGCCGCTCTTTGCCTACTATCAGAAAATAGCAAGACTTTACGTCCTTGATTTATTAAATCTACATACTTTTGTACTGGTGGTTGAATATAAAACTGTTCAGAAACAAGATTAAAGAAAGGTTCATTGCCCTTTGTAATAAAATTAGTAGCAGCAAAATAATTCTTTTCACACTTAGGGCAAGTTTTAAATGTAAGAACATTTGGTCGTTCTTTAACAACATTTTCGCTATATGCGACTTGGATAAAACCTAATTCATCGGAATGATCATTACAATCTAATCTTCCAGAGAACGCATTAAGCCAAGCTATCTTGACATCCTTTTTCCTTTTGAAACTGCCATCTTTAGGAATTATGTAAAAATGTACCTCCTTCAATGACTCATTGCTCAATAAACCAGATTCATTCCATACAAATGGAATTTGAGTAGTGGTAGTATCAATAAAACCTCTTAAAAATAAAGCTCCGCAAGAACGTTCATTTAGGAGTTCATAGATCATTCCACCACAGTTACATCGATTACCTGTCTTCTTTAGATAAACTTTACCGAACCCCATACTACCATCATGGTTACGACAAGAACAAGAAGGATTTGTGCATACAAAAATCCCCTGTAGTCCACGAAACATCATGTGCAGACGGGCGGGATATAGAACTTGATTATCTTTATTTTTAGCAAGAGGAGCAATAGCTAAAAGAGAACTAGTAGCATTTCGAGCAACAGTAATATCTGTATTAGGAAATGCTTTTTCTGCTAATTTTTCAAAACTTGTAGCATGTCCACGAGTTTCAGCCATTATTCTCCGCATTGGATTTAATTTATATAGGCAGTCATAAAGCCATACTTCTACAGATTTTTCATTGTCAAAATCGCAATTTTGTTCAAAATGAAGACGTTCCGCAAAATTTCTTATCGCATTCTTTTTATCATTCCATTCTGCTTGTAAGCTATCAATGTCATAATCATTTAGAGCAAGGGGATCAATTTCATCTCCTGAAAAATCAATAGGTTCATCCTCACCGCGAATAATGGCAAATGTGTTATCACTAATGTTTTGAGCACTAAGCTCGCACGCAAATTTATATATCTGATCATCTGAATTAGATGGAACACTAGCACTTGTCAGTATAAACTGAACTCTATCACGACCAATTCCTAATTTATGTAAGACTCTGCGAATGAGTAGGGCAACTTCTCCTCCATTCGAGCCTCTATACATATGAGCTTCATCTATGACAAATAGAAGTTTGTTGTCTTCTGAACATTTCAACCAATCTTTAGTATTCGACCATATAGATTTTTCAATAGGTCTCATCAACATATACTCAAGCATGGAGTAGTTGGTAATAAGGATGTCAGGACAAAACATTTGCATCTCTTGTCTTGTTATCAATTCAGCATCACGAGGATCTGTAATTTCTAAGTTTTCAGACTTCAAGTGTTCTACAAATTTTTCAAGATCATATTTTGACGGATATTTTCCTAACTCACGAAGCTTATCTTTAACTTCATCAGACTGAGATAGAATGTCTTTTTCTACGGTCTCTGCGTATTTAATATTCTGTTTAGAATCATTATCACCGGGATAAGGAGTTCTTCCTGTATACATACCAAACTGAGGTACCCTAGAACCTGAGGCAAGTTCTTGGATGACATCATGATAGCCATTAACTCCGTTACCGATCATTTTTCTAAGGCGTCCCATTTGATCAGATACTAGTGCATTCATTGGATACAGCATAATCGTTCGTATTCCTCGTTTGCTCCAAGTATCAGGTGAATGCATCTGCTCCATGATAAGCTTCGTAGCAATCGGCCACATAAAACACTCTGTTTTACCGGAACCAGTGCCTGTAGAAACAAATAAATCTTTACCTTGATAATACTTCTCTAATGAATCAATTTGATGTCTGTAAGGATTTTTGAAAACGCCTATATTCCTTTTTACCATTTCACGGAGTATGAGTTTTACGTCTTCAGGACAATCAGCTCTCTCTATCCCATCTTTAACTGAAAGATATGCATGATTTGCTTCAATATATGGTTCCTGAAAAAGTACACCTGATTCTTCCAACTCACTTATACATGCAGATCTGAGAGCATCATTTTTACCGAGATAAACCGTACTTATATAGTCTATCAATTTTCTTTTTAGCGCTTCGTGGGTACTCTTTACTCCGTATTTATCCATGTGAGTCCTCCGTGATTCTTATACCTAAATTTTCTATGTATGGAGCTATAAATCTCCAAATAAAAGGATCCATTATCCAGCAGTGTCTATCTTTTATATTATGGTATGGCCACGCATAACATTCTAGTAACACATTTATTTCATCTGGAAGAGAAGTATTTAGCTGTAATTTTACATGAGAATAATATTCCTTTACCTTTGCCTCTGTCATATTATTTGCGAGCACTTTCAATGCATTCATAATTCGAATATGATATCCCTGTATTATAAAAAAGGGATCAATTTTATGACTAAGATTATATTTAGGCTTAACCAAAAAGTATTCATAATTTTTTTTATTTACAGGTATTCTCGTCAAATATAAGTCTTTTATAGTTCTTGGTGGGTAATTATTCCAAGCCGAGTAATTATTTTTTTGTTTTGTAAAAGGATCAAAATACTCTGTATTATTTAAAATATTAGAATCTGAAAACCAGGAAACATTTTTCAAAAAATCTCTTAACCAAGTGGGAGCATCAGATATACTTTCAGAAAAATCATACGACTCAATTATATTTTTTCGGATAGTGGCAATACCTGAATATTCGACATCTTTACTAAGAATTATTCCGTATACAGTTTCAAATTCAGAAGTTATTTGTTTTGAATAAGAATGAGTAAGAACTATGCTTGTATTAAATCCCTCGTTCAATAAATCACCATATTTTAATAATCTTTTTCGAATTAAAACTACAGGATGATCGTTTTCATCTGGTAGAACGAACCATTTTTGTGATTCCGGATACATTCTACACATGGTATCAAAAATAGCTTTACTTCGCTCATAAACGTACCTTCGACTAACACCAAGTACACTACTATAAACAGGTTGATCCATAGCAATTGCTTTTATCCAACAAGCCATTGCTGAATATATAACACGACACCTAAAACTCTCTAACGACTCATTCTGAAAACAATGCACCCCCAGATCAGACGCCATCGTTTCTATAATATTTTCAGACATTCATGACTCCTTAGAGTATCTTAGACAACAATTCTTCTCCCCTAGATATCCCATTTTCATTGAACAATGATTGTAATAATTCTTCGCTATCAGAAGAGCATGCATTCGCAATTATTTGATTCAAAATTGTATCGCATTTATCAAGATCTACTTTAAAACAAGAAAGATACATCGCATATAAATTCATTTGCATATACCCAATAACTTTTGAAAAAGCGCTAAGTTTTTCTTTCTTTCTTCTAAAATCTTCGTTGTCTATTGATGAATACTTGTACTCAATAGTAACGTTAAATGAATGAGTCTTTCCTTTAACTAAATTCTTGAGCCCCTCGTCACCATCAACATAAAAAGCCCTATTCCATACATCTGGCGGAAGCATTTTTACAGAAAGACCTTCTATGGATAAAAAAACAAAAATATTGCCTTTATGATTTTTTAATCTGTTAACTAACGCGTTGAATATATTTAGATTGTACCCATCAAAAACACCATGAATAAGAAACACTCTTGGCTGGTCTGTTTCATAAACAAAAATGGTTTCGAAGAGTTGTTCTATTGAAATTCCTTCAATAGGAACAAATACTTCATATAATCCATCAGCGTTTATCAAGGAAGCAACACATCGACTTATCTCCGTAGAGTTTTCACGAATGATTACAGGTATACGATTACATATACTGAAAGATATTGCATATGCCATATTTGTTGCTATTCCATCCTCATATCCGGAAATTACAAAATTTTCATGTAATTCATCCTCAAAATCATCCAGGTCTTCAATATCACTCCCCATAAATTCGCTTTGTATTGTGCTCATAAAAATAGGAAGATGTTTTGTATCCGAGCTAGATATGGAAACACTTGGAACAAACGCCATTTGACTAATGAAATCTGCTGCGTTTTGTCTTGCATCACAAATACGTTTATCAATCTGTTTTTCTACATCTTCTGCTAACTTTTCCTTTTTAGAAATCTCACTTTTGATTTTTTCAATTTGAGATACTAAATTCTTTTTATTATTTTCTAGTATTGATACATCTTTCTTTATACTATTTTTGGTTGATTCTATGTCTTTTAAACGTTCAAGTTCTTCATTAATTTTTTTCTCGTTCTCTTGTTTCCATTCTTTTGATATTTGTTCCTTGCAACGTTCAACGAGATTCGCATTTTTTTCTAATGCAAATGAAATAATATTCATATCTAAATCAGAAGAATCAAGATACTTATGGACGTTGTTTGTAAAGTTATTTACATACTCTGTTGCTTGCTCTTCGGAACATCCATATGCATTTGCAACCTCTTGTACAAGAGTTTCAGGCAGAAAATTTTTTAGGTAATTTTTAATAGTTTTTATGTCACTTTTTGTAAAACCTTCACGAAAAGATATTCTGGCGATAAGTTTATCTTTAACCACATCACAAGGTTTCCTTACATGATATAATGACTCTGGTCTACCTAGGCTAATTTTACGAAAAACACGAATTCCATCAATATTAATTATATCTTCCATTCTTAGTGTATAATGGCGAAGTTTAACGACAGACTTAGATATTTTTGCTTTATTTCCAATTATTTCTAGATCATTCGGAAGACATAACAGTCCTTCAACGTTTCCATTATCACTAGTATGTACAAAAAGCACCTTTTCGCTTATAAATGTTTTTTCACCCCCTTGAGATAATTCCTCCGATAAATCGTCTAGGGAGCTACACCGGCATAACTCAACCACCTCGATAAATTTCGTGTTTTTATTGTATTCACTCTCAGTCTTATCTTTATCTGAACTTACTGGAATTGAACTCCAATTCCATACAGAAATAGCCCCTACAGTATCTGGCCCATCTTTTCTATATATTCTATTTCTATTATTGAAATAATAAGGTCTGCTCATATCAAACACAAAAGGTCTTATTTCAGAATTTTTAATATCAGCAAGTCGCTCTATCCATAATGTATTTTCGATTCTAATAATCTTACCAATTGATGTATACTGAAATTTCGAATTATCATTTTGTTTCATCTCTGAATCGGCATATTTTTCTAAATATTCATATTTCGCCAACTCTGACCTAGTTCTTTTAAGCTCTTCTTCTAATTTTTGATTATCTTTAGAATAATCACTTATCTGATTATTTAATTTATTTATTTCGTCATATAACTTAGATTGGTCTTCTCTTTTCTCCATTTCTAATTTTTTAGAATCTTCCATCGAATTGACATACGATAAAGCATCACAAAATAGTTCTACATACTTATCAATATTTGATAAATTTGATAATTTAAAATACAATTTAGAATTATCGCAAAACGTAGACTCTCGTATTGTTTTTATTAAAGCTTCACCAGTGGAAACACCATTTTTTTCAAGTTTGGTTATTTTTTCCTGAATCTCTCTAATCCAGGGATCTACATAATTATTTAACAAATTGCCAATGACAGGATTTTTAATATTGTTAATTATATGATCTACTAGCTGACTATCAGACATTTTATCTGGTCTAAAACCTGACAGGATATAGTTTCTCTTTTTTAAATACTGTTTAAGCTTTTCTATTGTAATCTTTTCACAAATATACTTGACTTCCTCAGGTGATAGATTACTCACCGCACTATTTTTGCTCAAATTACCAATACTATTAATCTGCTTCATCCTATCACCACCGTTCATACATATTCTTTATTTCTTTAATTTTTTTATACGAGAATCTAGCATCCACAATTGTTTCAATATTCCTAGATGAACTTTTCCATTGTAAAAAGATGAAATTATTATTTTATGCAGTTCGCTTTCATGATTCCTCTTAAATCTCTGTAGCATAGCTACGCACCATCTAGGAATAGGAACCATTGCTCCCGTATTCACGGAGTTTACTATGCTTTTACATTTTTCATTATCGATATTACAATTTTTTTCCGATTTTATTAGAAAATGCATAACAACCGTATTTTCTGTTACAAAGAACAATTCGATACAATCTTTCTCAAATAGAATGTTTGTTTTCTCCTTCCTTATATCGATACGCTTACAAATTTTTCTACTTGTTCCAATTATCATCTCTATTTTTGCACTAGAGCTAATAAACAATTCTCTAGAAGAAAAATCAGGTGGAATTTCATCCCAAGATAAACACTTGCCAGTTTTATCTTCAAGATGGATTTCATATCTGCGTGTACTAGCTGGTATATCTCTTGAAATTATTGATATCTCTCTACCCACGTACTTTCTATCTACTGATAGCATGATAGGTTTCTTGCATACATTTATTTTTACTATATTTACGTTATTTACAGAATAATCAATTTCTTTTTTTTGAACATTCTTATCAGAATAAACATAAACATTTGGATTTATATTTCCGCTTAACACTGCACACAGTAGACTTGTTCTGTTTTCTGTAGGAATCAAACTTTCTCGCTGAATTGTCGGAGGCCATATAGGGATTAATTCTGGAAGCACATCTAAAAGCCAAACACCAAAATTATTTTTAAAAAAGTTACTTATATAATTAAATGACTGTTCCTCACTTGCAGAAACTCTAATTTCAATTTTTAATACTTTAAACAATTCTCTTCCAATTATGAGTATTCCTTGTTCATCCGTGTAAAGTTCTTGCATGTCTGGCATATCAAATTTAACAACAGCATAATAATATCTATAGGTAGAAATACTGTCTCCTCTGCGAATCTTTTTTCCTCCGTTTTCGTTATATGAAAATAAAGCTCCATAGGTATCAAAGCCATCAGCATAATCAGACAATTTACGTTTAATTCGCTCTAAATACAGATCATTGTTTCCAGATAGTTTAATCTTAAAGTTTTTTTCATTATCAGGAATAAAGTCGATTGGAACTAGGGTTGTTTCGTTTTCCACAAAATACGTATGATTCAATTTGACGTCACAGTGATGAACACCATCAGTAATGCATATCCAAAAGTTTCCGGTAGACGCATTATTCAATATTTCAGTATTAAATGCAGGAAAACCAATGCATAAATTATATTGGTTTGTTTTTGTTCTAGTGATGTAAACGGGCAGACCAACTCTTTGACTTAAACTTAACTCAGTTCTTCCATCTACACGCTTATCGCATTCAGGAGTTTGTTCTGTTTTTTTTTGATGAAAAAAATAACTTGGGTGGGTTCCTCCCTTTTTCCTAAAGAAAACTATTTCGCCACATTCTGGACAAAAAAAACGCTTATGAGAATTGGGTATATAACCGTCATCGAATTCATTTGCACTAACTTCTTTTTCAGTACCGACTGCGTTACGGTCAATTGCGTATTTCACGTTTTCCTCCTCGTTCAAATCTTCAGATTTCTAAAAATTTGAAAGTAACAAACGCTAGTACATTCATACTATTCTGTAAAACCCAAATAACTCGAAAAACCTAACATATAGACAGCTAAAGACATAGCGACATCATTGTCCTCAATTCTGTTTTCTGCGGCCTTTTCCTTAATTTCATCTATTACTGTATCGTGAGGTATAACAGTGTTACTATTCTCATTTACCACTTTTTGAATAGTATTAGGTAGTACCATACACATCTGATAAAAGGCATTATCTTCTCCTGTCACAAGAGCGTAAAACTTATCCATACTTACTCGGCGAATCAACTTATGACTCACTTTTCTTTTATCAACCGTAGTTTCCCACTTTATGTTCTGTGAACGCTGGGCGATAGCCTCAACTAAAAAACAAGCACAATCATCATCGTTCAGCAACTGATTCTGCATTTTTATAAATGTCTTTCCCGCCGCAGCCGAATTCATGGTGTTATGCTTATTCTTCATCTCGACATAGACTTTATGCACGATACTGCCATCCGGCAAGGCTATACCGTTTGGATTTTCATAAATAACATCCCAACCTCCTTCTTTACCGTTATCCGGTACATGGCAGTTAGCAATAAAATTAAAGATTCGCTGATGAAAGTAACCTATGTCATTGTTATTTGATTTATCTCTCTGTCGGAAAATTTCATTTTTTACAATTTCATCCCAAGATGATTTATATACAGTCTTATCAAAAATTAACTTTACGGGATCTACGATATTCTTATTGAAACGTTTCAAATCAAAAGACTCGAGTTTATCGCCATATTTATCGATAGTTGCTTTGACATGATTAGTAAAATCTTCTTCACTGATAAATGATAAATTCCAATTTCCCATACTATAACTGCTCCAATGATTCTTTAATTTTAACCGCTATCTCATATGCCAGATTTACAGGAACCGCATTGCCTACCTGCTTATATTGAGAAAGAACACTACCTGAGAATTTCCACTCGTCAGGGAAACTTTGACATCTTGCATTCTCTCTGACAGTAAATGGTCTTGCTTCTAACGGATGGCATCTGTCTGTTTGTTTTTGGCTAGGTGAAGTTAAGACGGTTAATGATGGTTCATCCATGCTCAGCCGTCTTAAGATACCTGTTCTGCCGCCCTCCATTTCCCAACATGATTTCATGTATTCTTTGGCAATATCTTCAGGAATATCACGCCAATAACCTCCTGGAGGTACCAATTCAAAAATTTCCTTTTTACGTGCTGAGTACTGAGTGCCTTCACTAGTAGGGCAGTCCGTTAAAACATCCCTTAATACAGGCTTGTAATCATGTGGGTTAGGGAATGAAAAGCTGATCTTCTCTGCTAAATCGTTACGAATGCCAATGGTAATTAAACGCTCTCTTTTCTGAGCCACACCATAATCCCAAGCGTTAAGAACCTGCTTAAAAATAGTGTATCCGGTACTTTGAAATATGTCTGTTATGGTCTTATAAGTTTTCCCATGATCATGGGTTAATAACCCCCTCACATTTTCAAATAAGAACATCTTAGGCTGCAATTGTTCTAGGAACTTAGCATAGTGATAGAATAATGTGCCTCTGGCATCCTCCAACCCCAGTCTTTTCCCTGCATATGAGAAACTTTGACAAGGAGCACCGCCAGAAAGCAAATCCAACTCACCTTTTTTCAAGGAAAAATAAGACAGGAGATCTTGAGAAGATATGTTTGCGATATCATCGTTTATCACTCTCCATTGAGGTCTATTCTTACGTAAGGTTTCGGAGGCGTCTTTATCAATTTCTATTAGTCCAAGTGAATTAAATCCAGCCTTCTCTAAACCTAAAGCCAGTCCTCCGGCTCCCGCAAATAATTCTATTGAATTAAACTGTTTCGGTGATTTTTCAATGGAATCTTTAGATGAAAAGTCAACAACTTCGCCTATATTGCATTTTAAGAAAATACATATCTTTTCTAAACTTTCTAACGAAACAGGCTCATTTTTCCCCATACGAGCTAGCACATTAAAGCTAATCCCTACTTTTTCCTTTAGTTCAGTTTTATTCAAATTTTTGTCAATCAACAATTTCCATAGTTTGTTGTAGCTTAGTGACATCTTATAAGGCCTTATTTATCGTTTTAAATTTACCCTTAACCTACTAAAAAAGATCTCACACTTTCGTGAGATTTTCTCCATATGCCATTATAGTACATTAGCTGATTGATTCAAGGTTTATCGGCATATTTTGAGATATTAGTTGAATTTTTATTCATGTTTCTTATATAACGTCATTTAATGGCATATACATCATCGACAACAACTGCATGCTTACTTCATCCTATTGCCTCACTGTTCACCTCTTAGCCAAATCAGCGACATATCCTGTACACTTATCAGCCATATGCACAAATATTGTTCTACACCCTACTAAATAATCACCGATTAGACACCTCAATCGCACAAATCAATGGAACGAAAGCCTTTTCCTCTGTAAAATCCACGCTCTGTAATTTTTGTTATCCAGATCACATAATTACTTCATATTGACTAAAGCAGACACCGCAAAAAGATGCCTGCTTTTTTTCGTATGAGTCTTGACCAAACGGAAGAAATTTTTTCCAGAACGTCAGATTTCACCAATCCCCATGGCTACTTGTTAGGGGGTTTGTTTTTTTTACCAAAGACGACGGCTCTATTCACGGGACTTGCAACACGCAAGTGGGATGTCCTGTGCCGTGCTCTGCGTCTTTTCAGATCTGGATGCAGTAATTACCGATTTTTTTTAACCCACCTGCGTAGGCACATTAGGTCGCGAACTGATGGTGCATTGCCAAAACAGGTGAATTTTTAATTAACCGTCAGTGTCATGCACGCACTGTCATCCGAAACGGGGATTCCCTGGGAGGAGACAAATGCTCACTGTGACAATCAGCCATGAAAGGCTTCTCCGCTTCGGCTTTTCCGAACTGGAGAAACCTAAATGGCAAATATATTTGATAGACCATGTAACAAATGGATTGAGATCCCATCTGAAACTTATGCTGAATATATGAAGTACTGTAACACCCACAGAAAGCGCATGCAGGCACATAGCCTTTGCCGCTGTCGATTTCAAAGCGAAATACATCACTTATCCCTCATAAAGTCTGTGTTTTCTAGATATTCGAGCTCCATTTTAAAAAACAGGAGAACTCGTTTTAATGGTTCTGCCACCAATATTAAGTTGCCATTTTGAAGCCTTACGTATACCCCTTCATTATTAAAAGTAGAGAATCCGAAGGGGGCATTAAAAACTCCATATCCTTCATGGGGACGGTAAGAAACATCACTAGCTTTTGTTATATTCCTATTTTTTGATCTTAGTATGGAATGTTTTGTTGCATCACAAATATCATTAATCAATTCATAATCACTTGATAATTGATCTAAACGATTTTTGTAACCATCGGCTAAAGAATTATATAAAATTTTTACATAATCCTTTGTATGTGCAAGCGAAATACAAGCTAATCTTGCTCTACGAAGATCTGAGGGAGCTTCTTTTAAAAATTCATCAACTGTTGGAATTACAGTATTCTCTAAATAATCTTTAAAATTCATAAAGAACTCCTTTTGTTGATCAGTTAAAACCATACTAAAACCTCTTTTTACCTTAATTGTGTTTATTGATTTTATTCTCTACCGAAAGGATAAAATCAGCCATTGTCATTGCTGCATTAACAAACAAGCGAGCATGATGCTCATCTATATTAATTCTTTTCGCACCTACCCCATGAGAGTCGCTATCTTTATTACGCATTTCCGCAATAGCTGAAACCAGAGAGTTAAGTCCTGTAATCAAATTTTTAACTCTCTTGTCTGTGTTCGGATCGGTATGCATATGGTACAGATCCTTTACTTGCTTAAATAAATTACCAATATTTCCCCCTTCTGATGGAGCTTGATTTTTTTGTTCTATTACATAGCAAAAAATCTCCTCCAACAATGTTCTTGATTTTGTTATTGCGCTATCAAAATTATGTTGTTCAACATCTTCCATTGCTCTAGATGAAATACTTTTTATATAATCTCGACTTATTTCTTTAATTTTGGAAGATTGCACAACTACGTTATTACCAATAGGTCTAGCCACAATGTTTTTATTGACGAATACTAATTCTGTGCCACTTGTCCGTAATTTTTCGCTAATGACATTAATTATATAATTTACAATAGCTTGGTAAGCTTCATTCTTAACATCTTGAGAGTAACCTTTCAGTTTTTCGGCAAACTGACCTGGAGAAAATAAATAATTTAGTAACTCAACTGCCTTTCCTGTTTTAATACAATCATCCAATAATTGCTCAAAATATTGCCATCTACTCTTGCCTGTTGGATTTTGAGGAAAACCAAAAGCTGTAGATATATCACATATATCTTTTCCACTTAGATTAGGCATAGCAATCTCAATAGCAACACCGTTTTTACACTTATAAGACTCATATTTGGTATCACCATCCAAAATTTCGATCATCTTCTTTGTTTTCAAAAATGAATATGGAGAATTCTGCATACTATATGTTCCTCGCTCTAGTAAATAACGCCAGTGAAATGATTATCCAATTAATACTAAAGTGTCAATAGATACAAGGAACTCCAAGTAGTCTTTCCTTCATATTGCTTACTTCTTAGCCCTCTCACCATGTCAAAATTTGTACATATCTCACTATTAGTACAATAATTATTCTAACAATTATCAATTAATCGTCACTTATCCCCAAAGGTCGTTTTATTTTCACACGGACTTCCAATAAACGTGTACAATCAGCCGCTCGCATTAATTGTTAAGCAGATCACGCTTTTCAAAGGTGCGTTATTCAAGCAGACACCCTTATCGATGCCTGCTTTTTTTGTTTGATTCTTGACCAAATGGATGGAACAACTCCTCCAAAACGTCAGATTTCACTAATCCCCATGGCTACTTATTGAAGGATTAGCAGTTTAACACTCGCCTGCGTAAGCTCATCAAGTTGCAAATTGATGAGTGCATGGCTGAAACAGGCGAATTTTCATTAACAGTCCGGTGTCATGCACCACTGGTCACTTCCGAAACGGGGACTATCCCGCGAGGTGACCTTATATGTACACGAGACAATTCAGCCATAACGGTTTTCTCCGCTTCGGTTTTTCCGAACAGGAGAAGCCGCAATGGCAAAAATCTTTGATAAACCAAGTAACAAATGGATTGAGGTTCCAAATGAAACTTATGCCGAGTATATGAAATATTGTAGCAACCATCGTAAACGCATGCAGGCTCACGGCCTTTGCAAATGCCCTAGAGCTAAGTGGTGGCAGTGCGATACGGTCTGTGCCGACTGCATTCATCAGAATCTTCCAGAAACTGTATCTCTTGATGAATCTGTCACTGACTGTTCATCAGAAGACGAAATGGAACTTCTGGACGTTGTCATGGATGGTTCTGAACTTATGGAGGAGCTTTTATGTGATGCAGATGAACTCAATCATCTATTGAAACGACTGCAAGAACTAATGCCGGAGGCCTTGAAGATTGGCAAACTTCGTGATGATGAATTGACCGACACCGAGATTGCCGAACGCATAGGTGTTTGTCGTACCACGTTCCGCTCAAGGCTGAACAAGGTCCGTGAAATCCTAAAGAAAGAGTTCCCGGAAGTATTCTAATAATTGAACTTCAGGGGCGTCCGCACCTGCTGTCCGATTGTTTTTTGAGCAGTCGGACATATTTCTGAAAATTGTGTAGTTATGTTTCGTCAAATTCAACCTTTATCGCCCATTAGATAAGTATAGGCCACCCAAATTAAGGAGGTTAAACATGAGAAAGGCTTATCGTTCCCCCAAAAGGAGGGATCGTGAACTGATTACGGTACTTACCGCAATCTCACGAGTATCCGCACGAATGGCAAGAACCCTTGCCACACTTAAATCTAATGGAGTTTTTTATGACAATCGAACCAACAATTACAAAGCTTAAGAACGCGGCAGAACTAATCGGTGAAGCTGTGAATGAACTGTCTGCTCTGCTTCAGAGCTTTGGGACATCAGAACAATCTGGTCCCGGTAATGAGTCTCATCCATCAAACCCAGAGGTTACTACCTCCACCAATGCAACAGCTGAACCAGAACTTACCCTTGAGGATGTTCGCGGTGTTCTTTCTGACATTGCCAGAAGCGGTAACCGCGAAGGCGTGAAGTCTCTGCTCGAAAAGTACGGAGCATCAAAGCTCTCAGCCATTGATCCGAATGACTATGCAGCCCTGATGAAAGACGCGGAGGGACTCAAGAATGCCTGACTCTCACGCAATTCTATCGGCCTCGGCATCGCACCGCTGGCTGATGTGTCCGCCTTCCGTCCGCCTCTGTGAGCAGTTTCCGGGAGACGGCGGCAGCGAGTATGCCACAGAAGGTACTGAAGCCCATGAGCTCTGCGAGTTCAAGCTGAAAACCGCGTTTGGAATGGAAGCGGAAGATCCGACACCAAATCTCACCAGATACAGCGAGGAAATGGATGACTGCGCCAACGGCTACGCCATTCACGTATTGTCTCTCGTTGAAAAGGCAAAGCAGACCTGCTCAGACCCGAAGGTACTCATCGAACAGCGTGTCGATTTTTCGCAATGGGTGCCGGAGGGATTCGGTACAGCCGACTGCATCATCGTATCTGACGGAACACTGCACATCGTGGACTACAAACACGGTCTGGGCGTTCTTGTGGAGGCTGAAAACAATCCGCAGATGAAGTGCTACGCCCTTGGAGCTCTCGACCTTTTCGATGTCCTTTACGACATTGACACCATCAGCATGACCATCTATCAGCCTCGCCGGGAGAACATCAGTACCTGGGAGATTTCCCGGGAAGAACTCCTCCAATGGGCTGAAAACACACTGAAGCCAATCGCCAGTCTGGCTTTTGCAGGTGAAGGTAAATTCTGTGCCGGTGAATGGTGCGGATTCTGTAAAGCCAAACACGCCTGCCGTGCCAGAGCCGAGGCCAACCTTCTGCTGGCAAAGCACGATTTCAAACTTCCAGATCTACTCGAGGACATTGAAATCGAAGTGATCCTTTCCCAGGTAGATGAACTTACAGCATGGGCAAATGACATCAAGGAATATGCCCTGAAACAGGCAATCGGAGGCAAGGAATGGCACGGATGGAAGCTCGTGGAAGGACGATCAGTTAGAAAGTTCACCAGCGAGGACAAGGTAATCAAGGCTGTATGTGAGGCAGGGTTCGATCCGTTTGAGAAGAAACTCATAGGCATCACCGCCATGCAGAAACTTCTCGGAAAGGCAAAGTTTGACGAACTTCTTTCAGGACTTATTGCCAAGTCGAAAGGCAAACAAACGCTCGTACCGGAGAGCGATAAAAGACCGGCAGTTTCAAGTGCATCTTTAGATTTTAAGGAAGAATAAATTATGGCTACAAAAGTAATTACAGGTGTAAACACCAGATGGTCCTATGCGAATGTGTGGGAGCCGAAGGCTATGGAAGGCGGCAAGCCGAAGTTCAGTGTATCTCTTATAATTCCTAAGTCCGACACCGTGACTGTAGGCAAGATCAAGGCTGCCATTGAGGAAGCATACCGTGACGGTCAGTCCAAGCTCAAGGGCAACGCCAAGTCTGTACCTGCTCTCAGTACTCTGAGAACACCACTGCGCGACGGCGATCTGGAGCGTCCCGATGATCCGGCCTATGCTAATGCGTATTTTGTGAATGCGAACTCCAGTACTGCTCCCGGTGTAGTTGATGCCAACAGAAATGAAATCATGGACAAGTCAGAGGTTTACTCCGGCTGTTACGGCAGAGCGAGCATCAGTTTCTATGCCTTAAATGCCAAAGGAAACCGTGGCATCGCCTGCGGACTCAACAACCTGCAGAAGATTAAGGACGGTGAACCGCTGGGCGGCAGAGCAAGCGCCGAGAGCGATTTTGCCACTGCAGATGATGAAGAGGACTTTCTGGGATAGCACATGGACTCATCAGAAATCTTTATTATCGGTTTCTGCTCCGGTGTATTCAGCGGAATTATTGCGGCCTTTGCCTTTGAGTTCACGACGTATCTGATTTCACGTCTGTGGCTCAGATGGAAGCGACTCCGCTAAGTGAAAATTTAACATTGTTTATGAGGGTGGCGGCTCCAGTTGCTGCCCTTTTTTGTGAGGTATTGAAATGAATAACATTACATTGGACGTCGAATCATTTTCCAGTGTAGACATCGCCAAAAGCGGTGTGTACCGCTACGCTGAATCCCCGGATTTTGAAATCCTGCTCTTTGCCTGCAGCATAGATGGGAAACCGGTGCAGGTTTACGATCTGGCCTGCGGGGAGAAAGTGCCTGAAGAGATTTTAAAGGCTCTCACCGATGAGAAGGTCATAAAACACAGCTTTAATGCTTCCTTTGAAAGGATCTGTCTCTCCCGGTATCTAGGACTTCCACCAGGTACTTATCTCAGCCCTGATGGTTGGCATTGCGACATGGTGTGGGCTGCGACACTGGGTCTGCCGCAGTCTCTTGAAGGTGTGGGAGCAGTTCTGGGACTTGAAAAGCAGAAGCTCACCGAAGGCAAGGTTCTCATCCGCTACTTCTGCAAGCCCTGCGCTCCGACTCAGAGCAACGGTGGCAGAACCCGCAATCTCCCCCATCATGCTCCCGACAAATGGGAAACATTCAAAAGCTATAACCGCCGGGATGTTGAGACCGAAATGGAGATACAGAGGCGGTTATCAAGGTTCGCAGTACCAGACTTTATCTGGGAGGAATACATCATCGATCAGCAGATCAACGACCGCGGAGTTCTGGTTGATATGGAGCTGGTGCGCCAGGCTATTTACATGGATGCTCGCTCACGGGAAGAACTCATAACGGCCATGAAGGAATTCACCGCTTTGGAGAATCCCAACTCGGTTCAGCAGATGAAGGAATGGCTCGCAGAAAACGGACTCATGACAGAATCACTTGATAAGAAAGCAGTAGCCGAACTAATGAAGAATGCTCCTCCGGAGCTCTGCAGAGTGCTTTCGTTAAGGCAGCAGCTTGCCAAATCAGCCGTCAAGAAATATCAGGCGATGCAGAATGCTGTATGTGCTGATAACCGTGCCAGAGGTCTATTCAGGTTCTATGGTGCAAATCGTACTGGGAGATTTTCCAGCAAAATCGTTCAATTGCAGAATCTGGCGAGGAACAGCATGTCTGATCTCGATGAGGCTCGTGCTCTTGTGCGCTCCGGCGATTACGAATCAGTATCAATGCTCTATGAGGATGTGCCTGATACTTTGTCTCAGCTTGTCAGAGCAGCTTTTATTCCACCAGAGGGCAAGCTCTTTTATGTAGCGGACTTTTCAGCTATTGAGGCTCGAGTAATAGCTTGGCTTGCTGGGGAGAAATGGCGGTCTAATGTATTCCGTAAAGGTGGTGATATCTATTGCGCCAGTGCCAGTCAGATGTTCAAAGTTCCAGTGGAAAAACACGGAGTAAATGGACATCTGAGACAGAAAGGAAAAATTGCGGAATTGGCACTTGGTTATGGCGGAGGTGTCGGCGCACTAAAGGCAATGGGAGCTATCGAAATGGGACTTAAGGAAGAAGAACTCCAGCCCCTCGTTACCGCATGGCGTAATTCCAATCCTAATATCGTAAAGTTCTGGTGGGCTGTCGACAGTGCCGTAATGGAAGCAGTAAGTAAAAGGACCACCACCAAAACACACGGGCTTACCTTCTCCTTCAAAAGCGGAGTGCTTTTTATCACTTTACCTTCTGGCAGAAAGCTCGCATACGTAAAACCCCGCATCGTCATGAACCAGTTCGGAGGTGAGAGTGTTACCTATGAAGGCATTGGTGCTACTAAGAAGTGGGAACGTATTGAGAGCTACGGTCCCAAGTTCGTTGAAAACATCGTTCAGGCAATCGCCAGAGACATTCTCTGCTATGCCATGCAGACGCTCCGGCACTGCAGTATCGTGATGCACATACATGACGAAGTAGTCATTGAAGCAACTCCTAAAATGAGCCTCGATGCTGTATGTGAACAGATGGGACATACACCGCCATGGGCTGATGGTCTGATCCTTCAAGCTGCGGGTTATACATCCCAATACTACAAGAAGGATTAGAACTTAACTTGAGCGGCATCTTGGTCGGTGTCATAGTCGGTCTGCACCGTTCAAGTTGTTATATGGCTGTTTCGTGGGGTTTTGCATTTGAGTAAGGTCGAGGCTGAGAAGTATACCGATCAACAGTTAAAAAAGATTTACCTAAATCATTTAATCGCATAATAAGCATAAATTCAACAACTTCACCACAATGATCTATCCCTCGCACCGGATCTAATAACTCCCTAAATTCTTCAAATGAATCCCCGATTGTTATCCATCTGTCTTCTTCTGAATCATAGTAACAGTTATCACTTAATCTCCACTGATTGTAATCAGCATCATTGTAATATTCCTCATCGGCAAAAAAGTCAGCCCAAGGAAATAATCTTCGAAAAACTTTTATACCTGTAGCAAAAGGAAAGAGATATGGGTAAGAATAAGTTTTTTCACCTTCGCCATCATCAACAATAAGATCCACATTTCTTACACCTAAGGTTTTATTAATCAAATCTTCAGCATGGAGTTTTACAATCCCGCCTCTTTCTATAATCTGCATAAAAATCTTCTGTGACAGTAAAAAATTATAGTTAGTTATGTAATTTGGCAGATTAGTAAACTCTTTTAAAATACCGTTTGAATTAAAATCCAAAAAAACTTGATTTTGAGGTACTGCAATGCGGTATCCTTTACCAATTTTTTCAATAGTCTCAGACGTTAATTTTTGCCAAATACACATACGATCTTTTGGATTATAAAGAACAATAATGCATGGTAAAGGATATGTTGTCCAATACCTATATTGCCTTTCATTGATCCCCCTAAAAATAATATTTCCGTCTTTTTTCTCTTTGAAAAAACTTTCACCACTTTTTATCTGTACAGCAAGAAGTCTCTGAGTTTTTCCATTCGCATCGTTAAATTCCATATGTGCATCAATCCCAATATCACCTATTGGTTGTTCTCTAAAAATCCAATTATTTTCGGTTGCTATACACTGACAATATGATACCCCGAGACGTTCAGTTATATTGGTCATTACCTACCCCTTTCTTACTTGAGCTACTAACTTAATTTTATTAGACAAAAAAGATCAAATAAATCAAACCGTTATGGCACATCATTCAGATTGCTCGCCTTTTAACCAAAAATTCACTTTTTTTCATTCTGCTTCGTCAAAACCCCTTTCATCCATCCATTAGATAAGTGTAGGGGCAAAAAAATGCCCACAGTTTTAACTCACTTATCAGGAGATTTTTATGTTTGCAATCAAGGAAAAGACAAGGGTTCTGCCGGACGGAACCAAGCTCACTACCTTCACTCGGGAGGTAGCCAGCGCCAATACACTAGAAGTTGAAGTTGGTACCAACGGCTTTAAGGGAGGCAATGCAAGTTGCGGAGGCCGTACCTACATTCGCATCAAAGATCTCGGCGGTACTGACATGTTCGTGAAGAGATTCCGAGCCGAGAACGGCAACACAGCCGAATTTGAACTTTATCTAGGCGGCGACTGCGAGCTTGAGACCATGCTCAGGGCTTTGAAATTCGTAGTTAAGGTTTTGGAGGAAGAATCAAAGGAGGTTGTGGACTAATGACTGTGATCAATCTTTACCGTGCCAATGTTATCGGCATCAAATGGAACTGTCTGTACCCGAATCACGTCGAAGTAACCGATGAGAAAAGTCTGCTATCTGCAGTTGTCCGCGACTACGTATGCGCCGAATACAAGGGGAACTACCGCAGCAAGGATAATTTCATAAGCAGCGACTGTCTGCCGGTGGACTGCGACAATGACCACTCAGAGAATCCTGCTGATTGGATTACACCGGATGATGTTGCACATGCATTTCCGAACGTCACCTTTCTCGTTCATTACAGTCAGCACCACAACCGGGTGAAAGAAAACAAGTCTGCACGACCAAGGTTCCATATTCTGTTTCCAATTGAACGCATGACCGACCATGCCGCCTACGCAAATCTAAAAACCATGGTGAACGGAATCTTTCCGTATTTCGACACCAACGCCCTTGATGCCGCCAGGTTCTTTTACGGCACCTCAGATCCGAAGGTGGAACTCCATAAAGGCTTTATGAACCTTACAGAATTTCTGCAGGATGCGGCACCGTTCGATCAGGATCTTAATCAGGGACAGTACGGCAACCGGGTAATTCAAGAAGGAAACCGCAACAACACCATGAGCCAGTACGCCGGAAAGATCATCAAGAAGTTCGGTGATACCGAGAAAGCCTATGAGTGCTTTATTGAAGAAGCCGCCAAATGCAGTCCTCCACTCCCCGATGATGAGCTGCAGACAATCTGGCACAGTGCTCAACGGTTCTTTGTCGGGGTGCAAAAACAGGAAGGATACGTTGATCCGGATACCTACAACACCGAAGTCAGCTACAAACCGGAAGACTACTCTGATGTAGGTCAGGCTGAAGTGCTGGCGAAGTATTTTGCCTGTGAACTCCGGTACTCCCCTGCCACTCACTATATCCGCTACGTGGATAACCACTGGAAGGAAACTGAGTCGGGTGCTCAGGCCGTGGCGCATGAACTTACCAGGCGACAACTAGAAGAAGCCAATGTGGAAATCATGAAGGCCCTTGTCCGCATGGATGAATGCGGAGCTCAGGAAATTCTTGATACAGCAAGCTCTAAAAAGAAAGCAGCCAGTCTGATGAACGATGAGCAGACAGAAGCACTTGAAGCCCTAAACGCCGCTAACACCTATCGAGCTTTTACCATGCGCTGCCGTGAATCCAAGAACGTCTCGGCTGTACTCAAAGAAGCCAGGCCAAAACTGGAAATCTCACCGAACGAGCTGGACTCAGATCCTTATGTCCTGTGTACACCGACAGCCACATACGACCTACGTAAAGGGATTAACGGAGCACGGGAGCATTCACCGGATGACTTTATTACCAAAATGACCGCTGTATCCCCCGGCAATAAAGGAGAAAAGCTCTGGAACGATGCGCTAAATCTGTTTTTCTGCCGGGATAGAGTGCTGATTGAGTACGTTCAGATTAACTGCGGTATCGCCATCATCGGCATGGTACTGGTGGAGGCATTGTTTATTGCACTCGGGATCGGGCGCAACGGCAAGTCCACCTTCTGGAACGTCATAGCCATGGTGCTGGGTTCCTACAGCGGCAACATTTCAGCAGACGCACTCACCACGGGATGCCATAGGAACATTAAACCTGAACTCGCAGAGGCCAAGGGAAAGCGACTCCTTATAGCTTCAGAAATGCAGGAAGGAGCAAGGCTTAATGATTCTGTGGTAAAGCAGCTCTGTTCGACTGACAAGATCTTCGCGGAAAAGAAATACAAAGATCCTTTCTCCTTTAATCCATGCCACACCCTGTGAAAAAGTCAATATAAAAATGCTAAAAAAAGCCAAAATTAAAATGTATTAAATATTATCCTCCTCAAAAACTTTTTTACCTTTTATTCTGTATGATGTACCAGAAATTTTTATTATTTCACAGTGATGAACAAGTCTATCTATTATTGCTGATGCAATAACACTATCTCCAAACACCTCTCCCCATTTTGAAAATGGTTGATTGGTAGTTATTATCGTTGATCTTTTTTCATATCTTGCCGCTATTAGTTGGAAAAATACGTATGAGGTTTCTTTATCACTTGGCAAATACCCAATTTCATCAATAATTAGTAAAGAATATTTGAGATAGTGTTTTATAATTGCTCCTTCTCTTTTTTCTGCTACAGCTTTTTTTATCTTCATCATAAGATTAGAAAAATTGATAAAATAAGTGGATAAACGCTGACTTGCAGCCTCAATACCAATCGATGTTGCTAAGTGTGTTTTACCAACACCAGGTGAACCTATAAATACTACATTTGTCTTTGTATTTAAAAATCTCAAAGAACAAAGATCTTCTATTTGGGCTTTATTTATTTGAGGCTGATAAGAAAAATCAAAATCCTTAATAGTTTTTACGTATGGAAATGATGAAAGTGTAATGTTTATTTTTCGAGCTCTATCATCTCTAAATTTTATTTCAGCATCTGTCAAAGTTAATAAGGTATCAACAATAGATAGCTTATTGTCATTTATTTGTTTTATTAAAGATGGAAGAATATCCATCATTTTGTTTAATTTTAATGTTTCTAAATTATTTACTAGTTGATTATAAGTACTCATAAAATATCCATTTATAGCTTGTCATACATTGATAAGTTTAGTTCACAAACTTTTTCTATAATATCTGGGTTATTCTTAAATGCCACCTTGGCAATTTCCTTATAGTGTTGTAATTCTTTATGATAATTAAGCATTTTTTCTGATTTGTTATGCGAACAAATTAGAATATGATTTTCATCATAAATATCAATTAAATCATTTCTAGTTTGATAAAAAACAAAATTATTTATATACTGTGGTGGAACAGAGTATTTTCTTCCATCTATACTTACCATAGAATCCATTGTTACTTTTCGCTTGATTGGTCTTAAGTTTAGGTAATCAATGAATATATCTTGTTCTGGTAGAGGGTTTAAGTATTTCTGTTCTTCATCAAAAAATTCTCTTGGTGTTTTTTTGATTGCTTGCGAAACTTCATTATTTATCTCCTCATTAAATTTCCTAATAATTTCATCTAAATCATCTAACATATCAAATTCATTATTATAAACTTTTAATCTATTCATCAAATTAGCAACAGATTCAACTTTTCCTTTCGTTTGTGGTCTGTACGCTAAACAAGATCTTGGAAGGAATCCTGAATCTTTAGCAAACTCAAAAAATCGTTCATGGTACACAGGTTCACCAAATTGAGTTCTACTTCGATCAACAACTGTTTTCATGTTATCAAATAGTATTTCTTTAGGAACTCCATTGAAATATTTAAAGCTCTCTAAAAGACATTTGAATACTGTTGGTTGGGTTCTATCAGTTGTTAGCTTTATAAATTTATATCTAGAGTATCCAAGAACAATTAGAAATATATTTATTTCAAATGTTTTTCCTGCTCTATTCATTAAAGTGAAGCTTTCTTTCCAATCTACTTGAGCTTGTAATCCAGGATTAGTTTCAAATCTAACAGTAGCTTTATTTTTTAATTCAATCTTATGCTTTCTGCAAAAATATTTTATTGTTGAATAACCACCAGGAAAACCTTTAGAACGTAAAAATATATGTATAGCTTTAGCAGAAGCTCCTGCTTTAATTTTTTCTATAATAATATCTTCATATCCTTCAAGTATAGAATGATATACTCTTGGAGCTCTAACTTGTGCTGATTTACCCCCAATGAGATATCTTTTAACAGTTCTAGGATCGCAATTATATTGTCTTGCTAATTGTGACAAATTAGGTTTAATGCCAGTCATTATTAATGTCCTTACTTTTTCTGCAATATCTATTCTCATAATGTCTCCATAAAATGGAGAACATTATAAAAAAATGCTTTTTTATTTTGGCGTTTTAAGACATTTATACTTTGGCATTTTCACAGCTTGATCTCATTCCGGATGAGCTTGGCGGGAATCTGTATCTCATCAACGGAAACATGACCAAACTGCAGGACGCAGGAATTTTTGCAAACAAGGAGAATAACAATGAAGAAGTTCTGGAAGTGGAAGAACCAGACGGAGCCGGAGACACCGGAGGAGCAAAACCAAAACGTACCGAACCCGGAAAGAACCCTGTTCCTGAACGGCACCATCGCTGAGGAAAGCTGGTTTGACGATGACGTTACACCACAGCTTTTTAAAGATGAACTGATGAGTGGTTCGGGAAATATTACGGTCTGGATTAACTCCCCGGGAGGCGACTGTGTGGCTGCCGCACAGATCTACAACATGCTGATGGAATATCCCGGTAACGTCACCGTGAAGATTGACGGTATTGCCGCCTCGGCTGCCTCGGTAATCGCCATGGCAGGAACCAAGGTATGTGTCTCACCGGTTTCCATGCTGATGATTCACAATCCGATGACCTTTGCCTTTGGTAATACTGCTGAAATGCAGAAAGCCATCGACATGCTTGGGGAAGTAAAGGAATCAATCATCAATGCATACGAAATCAAAACCGGCATGAGCAGAGCCAAACTTTCCCGTCTGATGGATGCGGAAACATGGATGAATGCCAATAAGGCCGTAGAGCTCGGATTTGCAGATGCAATTCTGGAGCGAAGCGCAGAGCCTGAGAATGTGTCTGAAACGGCTGACGCTACAGCATTTTCCAAGGCTGCGGTAACCAACTCCCTCATGGAAAAGCTCTCTGCCCGATGCCGCATCTCAGCTAAACCGACCGAACCGAAACCAACCAATACTGAACGCTCCGTCGCTGATTTGATGGAGCGTCTTAACCTTATCAGAAACTAGGAGAAATTATGACTACTGTAAATGAACTTCGCGAAAAGCGAGCAACTGCTTGGAATGCCGCTAAGGCCTTTCTTGAATCCCGTCGTACCGACAAGGGAACTCTTACCGCCGAGGATGATGCCACCTACACCCGCATGGAGCAGGACATCACTGATTTGAGCAAAGAGATTGCAAGACTTGAACGCCAGGAGGCAATTGATGCAGAACTTTCACGTCCCGTTAATCAGCCCCTTACCTCAAAGCCTGCCTCTGTATCTTCTGCTTCTGACTCTGTGGTAAAGCGCGGTCGTGCCTCTGATGAATACAAGGCAGGAATGCTTAAGGCTCTGCGCTCCAACTTCAAGCAGGTTTCCAATGTTCTGCAGGAAGGTGTGGATGCCGACGGCGGTTACCTGGTACCGGAGGAATACGACTCCCGTCTTATTGATGTACTTACCGAAGAAAACATCATGCGAACTCTGGGTAACAAGATCACCACCTCCGGCGAACACAAGATTAACATCGCTGCCACCAGGCCTGCGGCTGCATGGATTGAGGAAGGCGGAGCGTTGTCCTTTGGTGAAGCTACCTTCGATCAGATTTTGCTTGATGCCCATAAGCTTCATGTGGCCATCAAGGTAACCGAGGAACTTCTCTATGATGCCCAGTTCCCTTTGGAAAACTACATCATTGACCAGTTTGGCAAGGCTCTCGCAAACGCTGAGGAGGATGCATTCCTGAACGGTTCCGGTCGCGGTCAGCCACTCGGTCTCTTTGCAGAAACCGGTGGCGGTACTGCTGCTTTGTCTGCCGCATCTGTAACTGCCGACCACCTTATGCAGCTTATTTACACCTTAAAGCGTCCGTACCGCAAGTCTGCAAAATTCATTATGCATGACAAGCTGGTGGCTGCCATCAGACAGCTTAAGGACAATAACGGTGTGTACCTCTGGCAGCCGGCACTGACTTCCGGTGAACCGGATAAGCTCCTGGGCTACGATGTATACACCTCACCGTTCTGTCCTGAAGGCAAGATTGCTTTTGGTGATTACAGCTACTACAACATCGGTGACCGCGGTACCCGCTCCTTCAAGCAGTTAACCGAGCTCTTTGCAGGTAACGGCATGATTGGCTATGTGGCCAAAGAGCGAGTGGACGGTAAGTTAATCCTGCCGGAAGCGGTGCAGATTATGACCATCACCGGCGGTAAGACCGTGAAACCCTAAAGCTCCATAACGGGGCTTTTTTTATGCCTTCATTAGCTGAGTTTATTCTCTGCTGATGGAGGCTTTTTTGGAGTTTTGACATGAGCATTACCCTCAAGGAAATGAAGAACTACCTCAGAGTTGACGGGAACGAGGATGACACACTGATTCGCTCCCTTATCGGCTCGGCTGAAAGGCTCTGCATGGATGTGATAAGAACTGATGATGTGAAGGTGCTTTACGGCTCGAAGTACGGCAAGGCTGCGGTGATGTATGCCGTCAACTACATGTTTGAGCACAGAACCGAAGCTGACTTTAAGTCTCTTACTCTGTCTCTGCGCTCCATGCTGTTCGGCTCAAGACAGGAGGCATTTTGATGGAAACAGGAACCTTAAACGAACGTATACAGATTTATGAACCGAAGGCTGAACGGAACCTTACCAATCTTGATGACTACGAGCTTTCCGGAACAGTCTGGGCAAATGTACGTGCGGTTACCACCCGTGACCAGATGCGCTCCGGTATTGATGTACAGAGCGGGCAGATTACCGTGCTTATCCGCTACCTCTCAGGCTTATCGGATGACTGCCTGATTCGCTGGCAGGAGAAGTTTTTCAGCATCGACAATTTATCTGCGGATAAGCATAAAGGCGAAATCCTGCTTGGCTGCAGCTATTCAGGGTTTAACGATAATCAGAGGATTACCACATGATTTCAATCAGTGAAATGAAAGCAAAGGTTAAGGCTCTGGTGGAGGACATCACCGGGCAGAAAGCCTACTTTGACATTGTTCCGAATAACATCAAGACGGGAGTTCTTATCACCAGACAGGCTACCGAGTTCTCCGGCAGGACTGTTGACGGAGATGCACATGATGTGCGGCATGGCTTTGAGATTTTTATCTTCTCATTTGTAAGTGCAGACACCTGCGATGCTATTACAGACCGGCTGGTGGCTGCCACTGACGGTAAATACTCGGAGGATTTCCGGCTCATCATGGTAAACAGCATAACACCAACGGAGTACGACCCCGAGGTGGGATTCTGGGGCAATGCGGTAAGTATGGAGTTTGTTGAACGATGATTAAAGCAGATACCTCCGGCGCTGATGTTCTTGCAGAAAAGCTCAAAGATCTGCCCACAAAACTTCAGAGCAGAATCAGCCGTGTGATTCTGAAAGAGGCTCTTAAGGAAACTGGAGCCAGAGAAGAACTAACCGGCTACATCAGCACTCACTTCAAAGCTCATACCGGCATCTACCGCAAATCTGTATCCGGCATCAAATCATCAAGAGTACGCTCAGACCCGAACCGCATTATCTCGTACATGCACTTTCTGCCGGTGAGCAAAGTTAAAGGAGGCAAGGAAGGCAAAAAGCCTCACATTCCACCAAAGACTCTCAATCACTGGCTTAATGCCGGTACCCGTGACCACACTGTCGGTAAAGGCTCAAGTCTTGAAGGCAACAAAGTGATTCAGCAGCTTATCGCCAACAAATATCAGATTGCCATCAACAAGGCTCGCCTCAATCTCGCATCTGCCAAAACGCAGAAACAGCGGGAGCGATATCAGGCCATGATGGAAAGAAATACAAAAAAGCTTGCTGCGGTTAAGGCAAAAGCTACGAAAAAAGCCAGTCAGCATGGCGGCAAGGTTAAGGGCATATCTGCCCGTTATTTTATTGAAGCGATACAACGCAGGGTAGATCAAAACGCAGTGGCCATTGTGGTTCAGCAGGTTGAAACCTCTATGGCCGATTTATTGAAATAGGAGAAAACAGAAATGGCTAAACATACACAGCTTTACGATTACAAGGCAAAAGAACCTGTCCTTCTCGGAGGAACTCATTCCCAGTTCTCAACCGATGATGGAGTTACCTGGCTGCCGCTTAAAGGAGCGCAGGAGCTTGGGGATATCGGTGACATTGCCGAATCCGTGGAATGCACCACCATTGATGATGACAGAAAGGTTTACTGCGGCGGTCTTAAGGATTCAGCTGAAAAGGAACTCACCATCTACTACTACGATGATGACGATGACCAGCAGTCTCTCATTGCTGCCGCCGAGGCACAGCAGACAGTCCGCATCCGTCATCAGTGGCCGAACGGCACCAGAGCTACCTATGATTTGAAGCTTCTCGGCTATCAGATTATGTCCGGCTCTGCAGACGGTTTTATGCAGCTTAAGGTTTCCGGTAGACAGGCATCTGATGTTGCCTGGTCAAATGCCGATGCTGCCGAACAGACGCAAACTACTGAAAACGAAGGAGAATAACCATGTCTTATTTAGATCAAATCAAGGGACTGAAATTCAAAATCAGCAAGGTGACCGTTGACGGTGTGGACTTCTATCTGCGTGAGCTTTCCGGCAAGGCTCGTCTCGACTTTGAAAGCGAGAAGGATTTACAGCTTCGTGTCCTTAAGATGATGCACGCATCTCTTTGTGATGAGAACGGTAAACTCACCGAAAAGCCGGAGGATTTCGATGCCTTTATGGAATCAGTACCGAATAAAGTACTGCTCCAGCTCGTTAATGCCTTCTCGGCTCTCAACATCACGGGTGAAACACATCTAAAAAACTAATCCGGGGCAGTTTCGTATTCAGACTGGCGGTGAGAATTGCCCGGGAGCTTCACCGCCCGATCTCCGAGGTTCTTGAATACCCCACCACCGAGTTCAACTACTGGTCGGTGGTCTTTCAGGAGGAATACTATGAGGCACATCCGCATGAAAGGTACCAAAGCGGTATGACTGAAAGCGATTGTGCCGGGGAGATTGAGAAGTTTAAGCGAATGATGAATTCACGGAGGAGATCAAAATGAACGACAGCACCATCAGGCTTTCTGCCGATACGTCTGCTCTGACTGACTCATTGAGCAAAATTGCTGAGGAGATGACGGCCATGAAGGACTCTGTTTCCGCCTCTGCTGCGGCTATGGGAGCAAATCTTGATACCTCAGCGAAACAGGCAGAAGCCACTAATGCCGCCATCCACGGACTTGATGAGAGCGTTAAGACCGTAACGGATTCGATTGAGGCTCAGACGAAAACAGTAACCGACCTCGGTGCAAAGCAAAGTAAGGTCACCAAGGAAATCAGCAAGGCTCTTGAAACGCAAAACTCCCAGCAGAAGGATGCCAACACCACTCTTGCCGAGCAGAAGAAAATCATGCAGGAGCAGGAAGCTGAAATCAAAAAGGTTACCAAAGCCGTGGACAATCAGACCGGAATTCTGCAGAAAAATGCCTCCGGCTGGAAGATGCTGATGACAGGTTTTGCCATCAAATTTGCCTCTGAAGTTGTTGATGGTTTTAAGAGCATAATCTCCACCGGACTCGAAGCCTCCCGGGTTTACGAGGACATGTCGGCAAGACTGACACCCCTGGTTGGTGATTTGGAAACAGCGCAGAAAACTTTCTGGAGCCTTAACGGTCTTGAGGATGAGACAGCTACCGCTACCGACAAACTAGCTAAAGCTTTTGTGGATTTAGGCAACAACGGTCTTACCAACTCAAACGAGCAGCTTAAGACCTATGCCACCATCGCCCATGGTACCGGGCGAGACATCAACACCCTGACTGATGCGGTTATTGCTTTCTCTCATGGCTCTACCAAGGCACTCAGGCAGTTCGGCATTACTGCCAAGGACAATGGTGACACCATCTCCTTAACCTACAAAGGCTCTACCACCGAAATTGAAAAGAACAGCAAGGCTCTTGATGAATATCTGACTAAACTTGCCAAAGACAACTTTGACGGCGTACTGGAAGCCAAGCTCAACACTGTATCTGCCGCCACCGGAAGACTTGATAACGCCTGGGGTACTTTCTGCACCAGACTCATGCAGTCAAACGGCGGATTTGGTGAACTCATCATCATGGGTAATGACTTTCTTGCCAATACCCTGAACGGCATTTCTGAATGGCTGGACGACCCTGCGGTAATTGAATGGTTCCATAATCTTGCCAAAACGGTAAAAGAGACCTTTGAGGGAATACGCACCGCATGGGAAGGTGTGAAGGACTTTTTCAGCGACACTCTTGAGCTTATCGGTGTTGAGATGAAGGACGGTACCGGTAGTTGGAAGCTCTTCTTTTCAAACTTTTTTCAGTTTGCTCAGATTGGACTTCTTGAGCTTAGTCAGAAAGTCGGAGAACTGTGGGATAACACCATCGGTTACCTTAATGCCATTGGAGAAGGTATCGGAACTTCTCTTTCCGGTGGAACCTTCTCGGAAGGTTTTGATTTTGCCCGGGAGCGAACCAAACGAGAGGCAGAGGAAACTGCAAAAATCTACAAGGCCACCATTGCCGGAATTGAAAAGGACATCACCGAATCTCAGAACCGTATTGCCGCTGAGCGTAAACGCATCGCCGAGAAGTACCAGAATAAACCTGTAGGTGAAGGTACTCAGTCTGATGAAGGCTTAAAGATTGGCGCAAATAAGGACTCCGGCAAAGGTAAAAACTCCGGTGGCGGACTCTCAAAATCTGCCGAGGCCCGTGATACCTGGACTCCTTATTACGAGCAGATTCTTGAGCTTGACATGAAGTCAAAGAGCGACCTTGAAAGGCTCGAGCGTGAACACATCAAAAAGCTTCAGGAGCTTAATGCTGTTATTGCCGAGAATGCTCAAATCTCTGAAATCGAGAAGAACAATGCTCTCCTCATCATCGAGCAGGACTATCAGACTCAGAGGGCGGAAATCGAGAAAGAAGCACAGGACTTTCTGCGTTCACTTAATCCCGAAGAGGAAGAAATCCTGCGTATACAGGAAAGTTACGGCAGAAAGCTTGAACTCCTGGAGCAGTTCCACAACGACCAGCTTATTTCCGAGGAAGCTTATCTCCAAAGCCGTACTCAGCTCATGGATAAATACACCTCTGACAGCACCACGGCAAAGCAGCGCAAACAGGCTGATGAGCTTAAGAAAATGACCGAGCCCTACGAGAAAATGGCTGATGCCACTCTGGACATCTCCGATGCCTTTGCAAGTCTTACCGACAGCATGGATGAATCCTCCGGTGCCTATCGTGCGCTGTTTGCGGTTCAGAAAAGTTTCGCAGTTGCCAGTGCCACCATGGACGCAGTGAAGGCTTGGATTGCTGCTTTGAATGATCCGACAGCTGTTACCTGGCCACAGAAGCTTGCCAATTATGCCTCTGCCATGGCAACCACCACATCGGCTATTTCCCAGCTTACCTCTGTATCTATGCACGATAAAGGCGGACAGCTCAAAGCCGGTGAATGGGGTATTGTGGGTGAATACGGACCGGAGCTCGTGCAGGGACCGATGTCCATCACCTCACGCAAGGAAACAGCGGAACTTGCCCGCTCTGCCGTTAATGGCTCCTCCGGTTATGGCGGCGGTGTCATTGTGAACCTTTACGAGAGTACCGAGAAAGCAGGAACCGTGGAGTCCCGTGATGATGACGAAACTCGAATCGTAGACATCTTTGTTTCCGACATCCGTCATGGCGGCTCCATGAGCATGGCGATTCAGAATACCTTCAACCTCAACCGTATGGGGAGTTAATTCATGAACTATTATCCTTCCTCTCTGCCGCCTCCACAGCAGAGAGGCTACAGCTACAAAATAAAACCCAACATCATCAGAACCCAGATGGCGGATGGTCATGTAAGGCAGAGACTGGTTAATACCGGAACACCTCATGAGCTTTCGGTTACCTTCATGTTTACCCAGAGTCAATATCAGGAGTTCATGGCATGGTACCGTAACGACATCAGCTACGGTCAGGACTGGTTCTACATGCAGCTTCTTAACGAGTACGGTGGTACAGAATCGCTCTGTCGCATACAGAAGGGTGAACTTTCCACCTCGCTTAACTGCGTAAACAGCGATGGTCCGTTATGGTCGGTACAGTGCCGCCTTGATGTAGAACCCGGTATCGGCGGTGATGAGGTATGGATTGATCCTGAAGGTTGGGATGAACTATATGCCTATATCTGGGTGGCTTATTACACCGATTACGAGTGGCCGGGGATCAAGCTCAAAAAGAACAAACTCGGCTATTACGTTTTTAAGCTGAATCTTCTCAAAGGCTATCCGTATGACGGGTATGTAGAATTTAACGACAACAACGGCAATACCACCTGGAGTTTTTATTCCTACGAAATCGATGACTGGGCTGGCCGCATTATCAAGGTTAAGCCTGATTCTAGTGAGGTGGAATACCTATCATGGTTCAGTTAAGGAGACATTATGCTTTATTCACTTGAAGAAATTTACGCCAGCGGTGGCAGACTGGCGATTGTTACGCTCACCATTGAGAATGAAACTATAGGCACCTTGCGTTATGTGCTGGGGTACGAAGACATGCAGCTCTGGGGAGATGAATACAAGAAGTCTGCCTTTACGGTTTCCATGCCGGAACGCTCCGACAGTGGCTTTTCAGATCTGTCCTTCGGCGTTGACGGAGTAAGCGGTGAAGCCTACGAATACATGAAACGTGTTATTGAAGCTCAGACACCTACCTTCATCACTGTTGCCCAGTGGCATTACGAATATCACGACAAACTCTCTGAACTGACGCTCACCATCACCGGAGGTCGCATCACCAGGGAATCGGCAACCTTCACCGCATCCTTCTGCGACATGCTGAATCTTGAGTTTCCACGTCTGCGCTATACCGCCGCTAACGCACCGGGACTTAAGTATGTGGCTTAACCATTATCTTCTCATCAGACACACACCAAATGGCAGAAAATACCCGTTCCTTGACTGCTGGGGACTTGTTATCGAGTTCTATCGCCGGGAGCTTGGCATAGAGCTTGATGACTATACGGATTTCAGCATTAAAGACGGGTACGAAAAGGAAAGATCCTGCTTTTATGAAATCGAACCGCCCCTCTACGAATTTGGTGACGTGATTGCGTTCTTCAGGCATGGTCTAATCTTCCATGTGGCGGTGTATCTCGGTAAAGGTGAAATGCTGCATACCGGACTTAACCGTCATTGCCGGGTGGAAAAGATCAGATCCATGCAGTTCGTTGAAACAAAGATCTACAGACATACCAGTCTTCCAAAGAGGAAAAATGAAACTTGAAATTGTAACCCGAGAGGACTTAAACAAAGTTCTCGAACAGCTTGAACTGCCGGAATACAGCGGCAGTCTCACCGCTTTGCTTAAGAGCCAGATTGCCTCCTACAATCCCGAGCTGAAACCCTATCTGTCTCTGTACCTTAATGGCATAAAGGTAGAACAGACTGAATGGTCTTCACTCTTCATTCAGAAAAGTGATCACCTTAAGTTCGTAATCGAACCGGGAGTAACTGGTACTGCCATTGCTGCCATTATCTCCGTGGTGATTGGTGTAGCGAGTGCTGTCTATGCCATGGTGAGTATGCATAAGCTCGGCAAGAATAAGCAGAAAAACACCAAACAGGGAAACTCCATCTATGACGTGAATGTCCAGGGCAACAAGGTAAAACTGATGGAAATCATCCCGGAGAATTTCGGCTTCTTCAAGAGGTTCCCGGATTACCTTGCTGATCGCCATGTGTTTTATCGCAACAATACTCTCTTTTGCGACATGATTTTATGTCAGGGCATCGGGCATTATGATTACAAGGCAGATCACTCAGACATCTACATCGGTGAAACTCCGATAAGTGAACTCAAGGGCTGCTCTGCCTATGTGATTGAACCGGGAGTAAAAATTACCGCTGAAAATTCACCGGAGGACAAATCCTGGTACTGCTGGTACTCATCAACCGAAGTTACTCAAAGCGGTCATACCTTAAAAAGCGGTCAGGGTAAAATCGATACCTCCTCCATGAACGGTGTGAATCTTGAGTTTAAGGGTAACACCTTCAGCGGTTGCAATTACAGAATTTACAACATCGGCTATGGTGGTTGCTCCGGTGGCGGTACTGAGACAGTACGCATCAAGCAGAACCTTGATTTGAAATGGGCAAACGGCACCATCTTCGAGTTAAGCGGTGCAGGAAATACACGTCTTGTCAGCACTGAAATTGTATCTGCAGAAACTGATGCTGCCCTTGGTATTACCACGCTTACGCTGAAATGCGCTAATGGATTTAAGCCTGATGAGTTTTTCCGGGCAAGAGCTACAGAAATTCAGACCATCATTGATGAGGAAACCGGTGAAGAAACTGAGACTGAGGTGATTACCCGTAACGGTGATTATCTGAAGGTTACTCTTTCTGCAGTAACCTCCATTACCTACGATACCATTCCGTCAGGCTGCAGCGGCGGTAAAACCGTAACCGAAGATGAAGCGAATACCACCGAGGCTCTCTGTGAAATACTCGAAGTGATAAGGTCCGGTGAGAATGTTACGCTAAAGTTCGACAGTTGTGATTTAACAGTTCCTGCCTTTCCGGATACAGTTGAACCGTCTCAGCCGTACACAAAAATAACCGCTACGGCAAATCACCTGGCTGGCTCTGTGTTTCAGCCGATGCCTGCGGATTATCCGTATGAGGATAACGGCCTTTATGAAATTCTTAACTACACCAACGGCATCTACACGGTAAAACGTCTTAATGACAGCTATGGTGATGTTTCAGACTGGCGTGGCTTTTATTCCACCGGAGTCAATCAGGAGCATGTGCTTTTTACTCTGGTGAGTGGTCAGGCAAGTGATGGTGGTTATGTGGGACCTTATCGGGCATGTCCGTATGGTGCTGAATCAAAAATCTTTGAGCTGGATTTTTCCATGCCGGGAGGTCTTGGCAAGCTTAACGATGACGGTGAATTCGATAAGCTTTCCATCAGCATTCAGATTGAGTACCGCAGAGCAGGTTCCAATGAGCCATATACCGTAATTGAGAAAACCTGGACCAACAATACAAATGACCAGCTTGCTGAAACCATCAGAATTGAACTCGAGACTGCCGGAAATTATGAGTTCAGAGTTCTTAGAACCTCGCAGGAGGACGGTTCTACCCGTGCTCTTAAGGAGATTAAATGGGTAGGACTTAAAAGTGTCATCAGCACCATTGACCGTTATGACAATATGACGGTGCTCATCTGCAGGTTCAAGGGTAATGAAACCTTATCCGAGCTTTCAGAAAATCAGCTTGCCACTTACTGGACAAGAAAACTTCCAGCTCTCGGGTATTCAGATAGTCTTCCACTGGTGGCAACAAGGGATATCGCACCGGTGGTTCAGTACATTGTACGAAACTCTAAATACCGCAACATCCTTGATGTCGATACGCTCATGGACTTTGATGAGCTCTGGCGTTCTCAGGGACTTGAATGTAACGGCTCCATCGACAGTGACAACACTCTTCTGGAATCACTCAGAGATGTGCTTAACTGCGGCTTTGCAGTTCCGGTGGTAAGGGACAATACCTTATCGGTTAAGAGGCTTTATGCGGGAGCAACTCCAACGCAGATTTTTACCAAAAGCAATATGACCTCAAGTCCGGTAATCACCTATTCGCTGCCGAAGGAGGATGATGTTGATGAGGTGGTGGTAAATTTCACTTCGCCTAAAACCTACAAGACCGAAACCGTGTACTGTCACATCGACGAGTATGGAAATAAACACATCACCTCCTATCCTGAATCCGATAATCAGGAGCAGCTTGAAGCCTGGGGTGTAACAGACTATGACCATGCGGTAGCTCTCGGCATGAGGAGACTTAGATATCTCAGAAATACACGAGTTACCTATGAAATCAAAACCGAACTTAACGGTCTCAACTGTCAGTTCAACGATTTGGTGGGACTTATGCTCGATGAGAATCTTTCCAACATCACCGGCAAGATAACCGCAATTAACGGTCAGACCGTTACCACGGATATCGAGCTTCCGGAGGATATCTGGGAAGGTATCGTATATATCTCAAGAAAGGACGGTTCCTACGGTGAATATACCTTTTACCGTAATGACAGCCATACGCTTTATCTTGATACTTACCAGGATATTGATTGGGACAGTGAATTCGGCAAGTCTCTCGAATATCCGCTTTTTGCCATCGGTGAACTGCAGCTCTGCTGGGTTACTGCCGTTAAGCCGGAAAGCGGCAACCGCTGTTCACTTAAGCTCATCAATTACTCAGAGGACATTTTCAAAGACGACATTAAGGAGAAAAAACAATGAAAGCATTTGTAGTTCTTGATGAGGGATATATCAATCAAGCGGTGGTATCCCTCAGCTCTTTTTTCAGATATAACCGCATTGAACTCATCATTTATGCCGAAAAAGGCACAGACCTTGAGAGAGTTCTCGCCGTAGTGCCGGAAGAACTGGTGGAGGTTCGCTACGTTACCTTTCCTCAGCATGAGCTTTTTGCCACTGTGGGAGGTAACAGACTGATGGTTCACCGCAGTGCCGTTCCTGCCATTGCCCAGCGTATCAAATCACTTGAGGAAGTTTCTGCAGAAACGGACTGTGTCCTGAACTTCGATTTGGACACTCTGTTTTTAGGCTCGGCGGTTCCTCTCCTTGAGGAGATTACGGCAGAGCATAAATCCGGCATCTTCGGAGTCAGCGAACGTGAAAACCGAGATAAATGGATGAAGCAGATGAAGCTTAAGGAAATCGTGAACACTCCGCTGTATTTCAATACCGGTCTTATGTGCTACAAGGCTGACTGTAAAGGCTTGTATGAGAAGTTCATCAAAACGATTGAGGAAAAAGGCAACTTCATGTACTGCCCGGAGCAGGACTTTGTGAATCTTCACTTTAAGAAAAAGCATCAGCTTTCAGGTGAGTTCAATGCCATCTGGTTCAATCCGGGGTACAAGGAAATGGCTCCGCTGATGGTGCATTATCTCTCAATGGAAAAGCCTTGGAATAAATTCATCTATCTTGATTTCCGGGCTTATGCCTACTGGCAGAAATACCTCTCTGCCTGTGAACGGGTGGAAGGTTATCTCGACAGAGACTTTATCGGACGGGTACGAAGTAACGTAAACAGAGTGAAATGACGGGCGGCTTGATGGTCGCCTTTTTTATTGGGAGAAACAAAATGAGAGAGCTTTGGAATATGCTCCAGGCAGTATTTACCGGAATTGGCGGATGGCTGGGTTACTTTCTCGGAGGCTGTGACGGACTGCTGTATGCTCTGATTGCCTTTACGGTTATCGACTACATCAGCGGCGTTATGTGCGGGATTGTCGATAACAACCTATCAAGCTCCATCGGCTTTAAAGGCATCTGCAGAAAGGTGATCGTGTTCATGCTGGTTGGTGTTGCCACCATTCTGGATACGAGGATTTTTCAGACCGGGAGTGTACTCAGAACTGCGGTGATTTTCTTTTACCTATCTAATGAAGGCATCAGTCTTCTTGAGAATGCATCACACCTCGGTCTGCCGATACCGGCTGTAGTCAAAAAGGCATTAAACCAGTTACATGATAAATCAGAAAATAAGGAGAACGAAAATGGCAAATAGTCCATTAGTGAGTTACACCAAATTGAGTCCGAACCATTCTGGCAAAAGAACCTGTCCCATCAGCAGAATTACCCCTCATGCCGTTGTCGGTCAGCTTTCAGTGGAAAGAATTTGTGACTGCTTTACCGACAAGTCAAGACAGGCAAGTTGCAACTATTGCATAGGTTCTGAGGGCAGAATCGGCCTTTGCGTTGATGAACAGAACCGCTCATGGTGCTCATCGTGCCGGGATAATGACCAGCGTGCCGTCACCATTGAATGTGCCTCTGATCTGACTGAACCATATGCTATGAGACCGGAGGTGTATTCCGCGCTAATTGATCTCTGCGCTGACATCTGCAGACGGAACGGCAAACGGAAACTGGTGTGGATTGCAGATCGGGATAAGGCTTTAATCTATGAGGTTAGACCTGACGAAATGCTCCTGACCGTTCACCGGTGGTTTGCTAGAAAATCATGTCCGGGAAACTGGCTATTTGAAAGAATGGGCAGTTTGGCTGACGAGGTTAATGGCAAACTGGGAGTATAAAAAAATAAAAGAGCCGGCAATATGGGTGAATGCCGGCTAAATCATGAACGATTATTCACGGATAGATACCATTACATCTTTTCCGTACCTAACGAAAACTATATTGTAGTTCTTACCTTCATACGAAATCCAACACTGAGATATAGGATCACCTGATTGTCCCCCATGCTCTTCGCAATATTTTGCGCAGGCTTCGTAATATACATCTTTTAGAATTCCACCGTCCTTACCATTTGAAAGTAAATACACTAATTTTGAGTCAATAACTGTCTCCCGCCATCCTTTAAAAAATCCGAACATGATTTAATCCTTAAAATATCTCAGTTTCACTTGGCTAATGATTGTGCAGCTTCAGCATTTTGAGGACCTGGTATTGAACCTTTTCCTGGTTGATTTGTGAATAGTTTTAAATTCTTATTTGGATCGTCTTTATTTTCGGCCAAACTGTAATCCGCAATATCTTTTTTAGCCTCATCCTCATCCATAACTTCTAAATTTGCACCTCCTACAAATACACCAGGTCTTAAGTACTGCTTAACGTAGTGATTTTTACCTTCAAGAAAATTTAAAGACATATCGTTTTCGCTAAACTCTGACTCCGTCTGAAGCACGTGCATACCTGGTTCCACTAGTCTGTAAAAGAATCTACACCTTGATGTTTCACCGATGTATTGTCCGTCAACATATAGGTTTTTCTTCAACGACATTCCCATAATATTGCAGGTTCGATACAGATAAAGTCCAGCCCATCCTGACGGAGGAGCATTAAATTCTTTTGCATAATTTTCACTAGCAGTATCCTGAACTGCGACATTTGCACAACCAGTCAGAACTGAACCCAATAACAAACTAGCCCAAATAAAATACTTTCTCATTTGTAGCCTCCTAATCACAATAATTCCAACCTTCCTTGATTTTCCAAGTTATATTGTTTTGATCTCTAACTTGTTTCTCGTATGAAGGTAAATAACTACTACCAATATCCAAACTAACGTATCCACCGGAATCCCACGGAACAATAAAATATGTTGAATAACTACTGTAATTAGCTTTATACCCTTTTTCCCTGGCGAAAGCATTTAAATCACTTCCGCTAACAGTAAAGCCTCTAACTGCATATGCATGACTCCATGTATAATCAGCACGCTGATATTTAATACATGCTTTCAAATCGTCAGCCGCATAAGATTCATAAGAAGGCAAGCATAAGATCAGCGATAACGATATTGCTTTCAAAATGTTCATATCACACCATCTCCATCACTTACCAACGCCCTTTTGTTCCTGGTTTTCCGGTGTACGGATTAACATTTCCCTGAACAGACCAATTGTTATTGTGATATCCATCTCTGCCTGAACGGTAATGTGGAGCAACATATGAACCATTACTGCGATAATAACCATTCACATGTGATGATGAATGGTAACCACCCCTATGTCCGCCAGCTTCGGCAGAAGTAACACCAACTAATGCGATAAGACTTGCTACAACCAAAATGATTTTTTTCATACCTCTCTTCCTCTCATAAAAGAATACCCCTTATACTCAAGTTTACATTTGTTTTTTTTTTGACCAGTATTTACTTGTTTTCAGTACGTTAATTGTGATCAGTCTATTAAATAACTGCATTTTTAGACTAATGTCACATACACTGTCGTTCGATTTCCCCTTACCTTAACCTTCATCTCAAAACTACCGCTGTATAACACTTAATCACTCAAAAAATATTTTTCTGGCGATTTCGTCAAAACACCTCCTCCGCGTCCATTAGATAAGTAGGAGGTTAAAGATTCATGACAGAACAACAAAAATCCGTAATCAAAAATCTGCGCCAACAGAACTTCAGTTATATCGCCATTGCCAATACCCTTGGGCTGACCGTCAGCACCATGAAGAGTTACTGCCAACGTTCGGGGCTTGCAGGAAACCGCAAAGAGGCATGCAGGAGCAATCATCTTAAGCCATCGGTATTGCCATCTTTCTGCAGATGTTGCGGTAAGCAGATCACCCAAAAGGAAAAAGTTAAACGCCCCATCTTCTGTACTGATGAATGCCGTGTAACCTGGTGGAACTCGCACCTCGAACAGGTTAAGCGCCGTAATCCGCACACAGTCAATTGTCTCTGTTGCGGAAAAGAGTTTACCTACTACGGTCCAAATCCGCAGAAGTTCTGTAGCCATCCGTGCTACATCAAACACCGGTATGAAGGAGTAACGTATGTCGCCGAAACAGTTTGAGTCCGAACTTAACTATTTAACCACTCGCCATCTTGCAGAATGCTTTATGAAACATGGGGTCTTTACCAAAACCGAGTTCAAGAAAATCGACGATTTTCTTATTAGGACATTCTCCCCGCTTATTGGAAAACTCTTAACACTATCACTTGATAAGTCAGGCGATAAGAGTGAGTAATAGTGGTATCAAAACAAGGGTATAGCTATGAAAACAATAAAGAAAATTGATGTTAAAAGAATTGTCCCACCCACTCGAAAACGAGTGGCGGCATATGCACGTGTCTCCATGGAATCTGACAGACTGGCTCATTCCCTGTCAGCTCAGATCAGCTACTACAACGATCTCATTCAGAACAATCCTGAATGGGACTTTGCAGGAATATATGCCGACAGTTTCATTTCCGGAACAAATGTTGAACGTAGAGCTGAGTTTCAGCGAATGATACGAGACTGCGAGGACGGGAAGATTGACATTATTCTCACCAAGTCCATCAGCCGATTTGCCCGAAACACGGTAGACCTGCTCAAGACGGTGAGGAGGCTTAAGGAGTTAGGCATCGAGGTACAGTTTGAGAAAGAAAGTATTCGGTCACTGTCGGGCGATGGCGAACTGATGCTAACGCTCCTAGCCTCTTTCGCTCAGGAGGAAAGCCGTAGTATTTCAGAAAATATCAAATGGGGAACCCGAAAACGCTTTGAAAGAGGAATTCCCAGTTGTCATTTTAAAATTTTCGGCTATCGATGGAAAGGTGAACATTTGGTTATCATCCCGGAAGAAGCTGAAATTGTCAAACGTATCTATCAGAACTTTCTTGACGGCAAATCACGTCTTGAGACAGTGAGGGAATTTGCCGCCGAAGGGGTAACTACACGAAGAGGATACCACTGGAGTGAACACAGTATTAGGACCGTACTCACCAACATCACATATACCGGCAATCTGCTGTTACAAAAGAAATTTACTACAGATCCCATCAGCAAAAAACAAGTTATGAATATGGGGCAATTGCCTCAGTATTTTGTCGAAAACACCCATGAAGCAATCATCGACATGAAGACATTCCGCTATGTTCAAGATGAGATGAAACGCCGACAGGAACTGGGACCTTTAGCAAATAAAAGTCTTAACATCACATGCTTTACAAGAAAAATCAAGTGCGGCAAATGTGGCTGTTACTTCACAAGATGCTCGAGACGCATCAGGGTTAAATATCACTCAACTTTACAACCTACCAATGGTCGTTACTACGTATGGGATTGCGGCAGGCATCGCATGGACACTTCACTCTGCGAAACAAGTGAAATTCCTGAAATACTCCTTAAAAAGTGTTGCACTGAAGTTTTAGGACTTGATGAATTTGATGAGCAGATTTTTGCCAAGAGAATTGAACTAATCGATGTTCCATACAAAGGTCTTCTGCTTTTTAAATTCACAGAAGGTGAAGTTGTCAGCAAAGAATGGCGTTCTACAGCAAGAAAAGACCTATGGACTGATGAGCTAAAAAGTAAAGTTCGGGAATCCCGACGGAACTATTTATTGAAAGGTATTGGTCGATACTCGCCTTTTACGTACAGAATCAAATGCGGATGCTGCGGTGAGTATGTCAAACGTCAGTCTGAGCACAAATCCGTAAATCACAAAGTATTCTGGAGGTGCCGAAATCGTTGTGGCATTAAAGGAATTCTGGAAGAAGAACTCAAGGCTCTCTCTGCAGAAGCTCTAGGCATTAAAGAGTTTGATGGTGAACTTTTCATGAGCCAGGTAGATCACGTCACAACGATTAAAACCGGCCTTATTGAATTCTTCTTTAAAGACGGTCACACAGAACTTGGCGAATACACAACCAAGCCCAGGCAGCCGGAATGGACAGAAGAACGCCGTAAGGCTATGAGTGAAAAAATTAAACAGATAAAGGAAGCAAAGAAAAATGGCAGCAAATAGAAAAGTTCAAACAATCCCAGCAACATTGGGCAGATTCACGTCAGCCCCAATTACCTCGACGCAAAAACGCAAGGTGGCTAGTTACGCCCGTGTATCAACGGATCATGATGATCAGTTCTCCAGTTACACGGCTCAGGTTGACTATTACACCAACTATATCAAAAGCCGCAATGACTGGGAATTCGTCAACGTGTATACCGATGAAGGTATAACCGGCACCAGCACCAAACGTCGTGAGGGCTTCAAACGAATGATTGCGGATGCACTTGATGGCAAGATAGATCTTATAGTCACAAAGTCTGTGAGCCGTTTTGCCCGCAACACCGTAGACAGTCTCACCACCATCAAACAACTTAAAGAAAACGGCACTGAGGTCTATTTCGAGAAAGAAAATATTTGGACCTTCGATGCCAAAGGCGAAGTACTGCTAACCATCATGTCATCTCTGGCGCAGGAAGAAAGCCGTTCAATTTCCGAAAACTGTACATGGGGGCAACGCAAGAGATTTGCAGACGGAAAGGTAACCGTACCCTTTAAGCATTTTCTCGGTTATGACCGTGGTGAAGACGGAAATCTGGTGCTCAATAAGGCTCAGGCAGAGGTTGTTAAACGGATCTACGCTATGTTCTTAAGAGGTATGACACCGCACACTATTGCACGAAAACTGACAGAGGGAAAAATCAAAACTCCAGCAGGTCGCGATACATGGAGTTGCACCTCGGTGCGTAACATTCTTTCCAACGAAAAATACAAAGGAGATGCCCTACTCCAGAAGACTTTCTGTGAGGATTTTCTAACAAAGAAGATGAAAATCAACCAAGGGGAAGTGCCACAGTATTATGTGGAAAATAACCATGAAGCAATCATCGATCCGCAAACCTTTGATATGGTTCAGGCAGAACTTGCATGGCGCAAAGAAGGAAACAACCGTCACAGCGGCGTTCACCTCCTTTCACACAAAATCAAGTGCGGTGACTGCGGCGGATGGTACGGTTCCAAGGTATGGCACTCAAACGATAAGTTCAGAAGGATCATCTGGCAATGTAACAACAAGTACAAAAACAAAGATAAACACTGCACCACGCCTTATCTTGATGAGAATCAGATCAAAGAACGATTCACAATCGCCGTCAATAAGTTGTTAGCAAGTTCTGCGAGTGCAATAAGAGCATGTGAGGCAGCTCTTTCTGCGACCCTTGATACCTCTGAGTTGGAGCAGAAACAGCAGAGTCTCTTAACCGAGATGCAGACGCACGATTCAGCTTTAAGGCAGCTAATCCATCGGAACACTACCACGGCACAGGATCAGAACGAATACCGGAAAAGCTATGATGCGATTGCTCAAAAATTTAGCTCTGCAGAAGAGCAGAAAAAGCTCGTCGATAAAAAACTTAGTGATCTTCTTAAGCATCGCTGCATTATCGAGAATTTCATTAGAAAGCTGAAGGAGCAGAATGGGCAAATATCGGAGTTCAGCGAAAATCCCTGGTGCGGTCTGCTGGATTACGTTACGGCATATACTGATGGCAGATTGGTTTTCCGGTTCAAAAACGGTTCTGCATTTGAGGGATAAAAGAAAAATCCCGATCATCGATAACGGTGGTCGGGATTTTGTTCTTGGGAAGATTACTTGTATTTCTTTGGAAAATACTCTTTACCAAATAACCACAGGTACCTATCTATCTCCTTCAGCGAGAATTGTTGTAAATCGTAAAACTTTTGAAATTCAGCCAATACTCTTTTAAAAACACTATATTCTTTCAAATCACCATTCTTAAATTTGTAAAATTTATCTCTATTTCTAAAATACCTTAAAACCTGGTCTACATATGAATCATAGATTGGATAGGATTCAGGTCTATGATGACTGCAATACTTAGATGCAAATGAATAAAAGTGCTTCTCTTTATCGCTAATAATCACTTTTTGTATTTCGTTCACCAAATTAACATCTTCTTCATCTAATCTTTTATCAACATCCAACTCTATAATGCGCTGTGCAACAGAAAATACGGAGAAAATATTAGTGCTATAAAAATCATTTAAGGCAGCAACCTTAAGAAGAATATCTGAAATATTATCATTCTTTGGACATAGTTCAACAAACAGTTTATTTAGTGCATCTTCTTGTAATCTATAATTTTCTAAAGTTTGCCACTTTTCCAAGTATCTCTTAACTTCAACCAAATTTGGTCGATAACTTTTTTCAATTGTCTTGTGTACCATGTTCTAAACCATAAAATGTAAAAGCAAGCCTACCGAGCCAAACGAGCCTAAAGCCTTATGTAGCAAGGCTCGGTATCAAATTCGGAGTAGAGATTTCAATATCTGCTAAAATGTGAATATGGTCTTTATCTGTTTCCATCTCTATAATTTCAACATTTAACTCATTTGCAAC